>JBJXEX010000340.1:0-19181 GCA_046156195.1 Planctomycetaceae bacterium
GGGTTTCTGCCGCAAAAAGTTCTTGAAGACCGAATCGAGCAACATCCTTGTCGCCTCCAATGATTGATGTATCCGACATCCAATCAGGATGTTGCGCGATCATTAAGCACCTTGGAAGCCCTGCCCCATTGGCATCGAGACAAATCTGAAAGTGCCACAAAACAAGGTCCGAAGTAGCTCTGCTTGATCCGTGGTTCGGCATTGCCATCCGTCTTCTGTGGCGGGTGAATGGGTTATCGCAGCCGAACCACGCCATACACCAAAAACTTCGGAACGACGAAGCGGATGCGATCGGCGGAGGCGTCGCATGTCAGATTGATCGGTTCGGGCTGCTCGGGCGCGAGGAATTCCGCCGTGCTGATCGTCAGTCCGTCGGGCAAACGGAGATCGACGCGGACCTCATCAACGGCAATCGGCTGTTCGTCTTGGATGCCTCGGCCGGCACTCTGTTTTTCCTTCGGCTCGGTGCGGTTGTAGTTGACGAGGTGCAGCGCGAGTTCGTTTCGCTGCGGATGCTTTGAGAGCGACGCACGCACGGTCTTGGGGGCGTCGATGCGGCTGCGATCAGGAAGAAGTTGCGGCAGCGGCGTCTCGGCGTCGAGAGTCACGACCTGCCGGTACTTCGCGGTCAGCTCCGGCGCGACGTTGTCATCCGGCTTGATGTCAAACAGGACGTGATCGTCCAAGAGCCGGCCTCCGACTTCTCGGAAACGAACCAGCGGGCGGAGATCGCCGTTGTGAATCGCTCGGCGCGGGAACAACAGCAGGGTTTCGTGCTGCGGCTGATGCCAGCGGTAGAGGTCATCGTGCCGCTTGAGGAATTGGTAATAGCGGGTGATCTCCGCGCGAGCCTGCGGGTCTTTGAAGCGCGAGTAGAAGCCCATCGGTGCGCCGCCGTTCGCGGCCAGTTCTGAAATCGCGACGCGGATGCGCGTGTTCTCGTACTTGCCGAGCGTGAACGGTTTGTTGCCGAACATCCCGCGAATGTACCGCGCCTGCAACGTCCCTTCGCCGAGAATCCCCTCGGCCAAGTCCGTGTAGTGGGCCGAGCCTCCCGTGCTGTACCAGAGATAGCTTTCGTCTCGACCCCACAAGTCGCCGGGGAGCAGGCACCGCTCGTCGCCGTTGAGTTGGTTGAAGTTGCCGAGATGATTCCACTGTCCGACGAGCAGGTCCGGCTTGAGCGAGCGGCCATACTTCACGAACACGTCATCGAACGCATTCTTGTTGGCGACCTGAGAGAACCGCAGCATCTCGCGCCGCAGCGGAGTCGATTCCTCCGGCTTGTGCCAACTGACGATCTCGGTGAAGCGATGCGATTTCAAATCGGAAATCTCAAATTGCGATTTCAATTCCTCGGCCGTGAATCGTTCGCTGAGATACTTCTTGAACTCGGTGACGCAGTGCGAGCAGTGGCAGTCGTGCCGGTAGAAATAGTTGATCATGAAACCGTCACAGCCCTGCTGGATACCATGCTTGGTCCAGGCTTTCAGGATCGTCCGCCAGTGCGGATTGTTGAGGCAGGCCCAATACTCCTTCATGCCGCCGATACTGTAGTTATTGTTTGTGATCGGCTGGCCCTCGGCATTGATCTCCAGCAACTCCATCGGATCGGCGACCGGCTTGGGACCGAGCAGTTCCTCGTCCCAAAGATCGCGATAGAACTTGAAGAACCCGCGCGGCCCGCCTGGCTCGGCCGGTTTCTTTTTCGATTCGGGGATCGGCGGGCTATCGGGATCGCCGACCAGAAACTTCACGTTCATGTGCCCGACGACTTTGATGCCGCGCTGATGAATCTCTCGATTCAGATTCAGCAGCCACTCGCGGTTCTCGTTCAATCCGATGAGCGGGAAGTGAGCCGGATATCCCTTACCGTGCGGCGTGTGAGCCAAGCTCCAAAAGTGTGCCCCGTAGAAGCCGACCTGCGCGACGTCCGGCTGAGCCTCAGAGAGAAACGGCAGGTATTCGGGATCGGCATACTCCGCCCAGTGAGCGACCAGCGATTTGAACTCGCGCGGCTTCGGCGGATCGGTCTGAGCCAACGCGCCGTTGGCGAGGCTCATCCAGAAAACGAGGACGACGACATGCAGTTTCATCGGACACCCCTTTCGTGATCCAAGAGATTTCATTTCGTTCCCACGCTCCAGGGTCGTGAACCTTGAGAGCCTCTCCGCGTGGGAGCGCGACAACGTAGCCGTCATCGCTCGGCGTGACGAGCCGAACGGTTCTCCGACGCGGTTTGGCAATTCGGCTCGTCACACGGAGAGGTGAATCGGCAATGCTCGATCCGTTGGGTTGACGTCTGCGCGACCCAACCGATACTGCCCCGCCATGTCAAAGTCGTTGATGGAATATGCCGAGTGGCTCGCTCACCGCGAGGAATTGATCTGGCCCTCCGTGCCGCCATGCGTCCCTCGAAAAGCGATCCCGTCGCTCAAGCCGCTGCCGGGCATCAAAGCGGTCACATGGAATGTGTACGGCACTCTGTTGCGGATCACGGACGGAGATTTGTTGCTGCTGCCGGCTCAACAAATTCGGATGCAGGTCGCGTTGGAGAAGACGATCCAAGAATTCAACATGTGGCAGAGCATGAGCCGCAAGCCGGGTGATCCGTGGGCACAACTCTTCCCGCAATACAAAGACCTGCTGGCGGAAATGCAGCTCACGGTGCCGGCGAAGAAGGGGGATCTCGGACAAGTCGATGCGGCCCGGCTGTGGCGGAAACTGATCTCGCGGTTGGAGCAGAAGGAGTATGAATACGACGCGGGCTTCTACGGCGACGCCGACGAGTACGCCGAGAAGGTCGCGTTCTTCTTTCATTCGTGTCTGGCCGGAGTCACGGCGATGGACAAAGCCGCCCTGGTCGTCAAGGCGGTGGCCGAGGCGGGGTTCGCTCAAGGATTGCTGGCGGACGGGCAGTCGTTCACGCTGACGCAGTTGTTGCGAGCGTTTCAAGCCACCACTAAATTGCCGCCCCTGAATCAACTCTTCGCGAAGGGATGCGTCGTCCTGTCCTACGATGTGGGAGTCAGAAAGCCTTCGCGGACGTTATTCACCACCGCCGCCGAGGCGTTTGCTCGGCAGGACATCGAGCCGTCCGAAATCTTGTATGTCAGCAACCGTTGGCCCGATGACCTTACCGTCGCCAAGCAGCTCGGCTTCCGCACCGCTCTGTTTGCCGGAGATAAGAACAGCGTCCAAGCCCCTGCAGAAGAACTCCTGACCTCAGAGCTTCGTCCCGATCGACTCCTGACAGAACTGACCCAGATACGGAACTTGTTGGAGTCGTGATTCCGTAGCCGCACTCGCCAGAGTGCGGGAGAATGGCGTGAAGACCCGCGTTCTGGCGAACGCGGCTACGTCCGGCCTCGTGTCATTTGAAATTCCTCCTCCCACAACCTCTTCTCCCCGCGATCACCCATGCCGCAGCCGCTTGTCGATTATTCGCAGTTTGATTTCGAGCATCCGTTGTTCGATCTGGAAGCCGTGCGGGAGGTCAATCCGCAGCGCTTCGAGATGGAACAAGTCACGGCCATCGTGCATGTCGATACCAGCAAGCACTTGGTGGTCGGGTACAAGGACGTGACCGATCACGAATTTTGGATTCGTGGTCACATGCCGGATTACCCGTTGATGCCGGGGGTGATCTTGTGCGAGGCCGCCGCACAGGTGGCTGGGTTTTACGCTCGCAAGTACAAGATTCTGGGGGGCGACTACCTCGGCTTCGGCGGCATGAACGAGGTTCGCTTTCGTGCTCCGGTGTATCCGAATTGCCGTTTGATCGTGGCCGCTCAGGTCACCAAGATCCGACCAAATCGGTTGTCCGAGTACGACTTTCAAGGCTTCGTGGGGGAGACGATGGTCTTCAGCGGCAGCATGATCGGCGTGCCGATCCACCGCGGGGCGACGGCGACACCGAGCTAACACGACTGCCCACCATCGTAGCCCCGTTCGCCAAAACGCGGGGTTGCTCAGCCCGCGTTCTGGCGAACGCGGCGACAACGTGTGCTGTAGAACAAATTCTCCATGCCTGAAGTCGTCGATCTCAAACCTCACTTTCTGTGTTGCGGCGATCTTTCGCCGTACCTCGCCGACGACGGTCTGTTGGATGGCGTGAAGCTGTTCGGCAATGCGAATCCGGTCGAGCTGGATGTCGGCTGCGGGCGTGGCCTGTTCTTGTTCAATGCCAGCACGACGCAGCCGGATCGAAACTTTCTGGGCGTGGAGCTCGATTTCAAAGAAGGCCGCCGAGGCGCGAAGCGGTTGGTCAAACGGCAGCAGCCGAATGCTCGCGTCGTGGGTGGCGACGCCAACTATCTGCTCGACCGAGTGCTTCGTCCGGCCTCCTTGTCGGCGGTGCATGTTTATTTCCCGGACCCCTGGTGGAAGCGAAAGCATCGCCGTCGGAGATTGTTCACGGATCTCTTCGCCGACCGAGTTGCCCGCGTCCTGGCACCCGCCGGTTGGCTGCATGTGTGGACCGACGTGGCCGACTATTTCGAGATTGTCCAAGCGCTGCTGCAACACCATCCGCACTTCGAGGAACTTCCCGCGCCGGCCGAGCGACCGGCGGCCAATCACCTCGACTATCAAACCAGCTTCGAGCGTACGCGCCGCGCCGCTGGCCTGCCGATCCATCGCGGACTCTGGCAGCGCGTCGCGAAGTCGGACGCGACTTCGTAGTGCGGGCGGCTTGTGCAGCGGGAAGGTGTGGCGAAGTCGGCCTCCATCCGTGGGGCGGCTTTTGCTCCGCCGCGGCGGATGGCATCAAATCCGAAATCTTGCCCCCACCGATGGCAAGGCCGCCCCACGGATAAACAAAAAAAATTGCCTGTCACCAACAGAGATTCCCAACCGCGATCAAGAGGTGTTTTGGGTTGCCGCTCTCACATCATTCTGCCCACCCATCATTCTGCTCGCCGGAAATCAGCAGAATGATGGGTGGGCAGGATGATGTGAGATTGTTTTGCGTCTTCCCAATCGGAACTCGCCAATGTTTTGGTTGCGGCTCAGGCGGGCCGCCTGAGCTACGGGTGGCCGCGCGCCGTGGCGCACGTCAAACTGAGGACGACCTGACGAAATTACAAACTCATCTTCTGGAGTGGCTCATGAAAACGATGCGTCGGATTCGCCTGGCTGTGGCATGTGCGGTGTTGGCGGTGTTGGCTCGACCGATGATGGCCGCGGACGATTATCCCTTGGGACCGGACTCGATGGTTCAAGAAGGTGTTCCGCAAGGCAAAGTGATCGAAGGCAAACACACCAGCGAGAAAGTCTTTCCGGGGAACGTGCGGAGTTATTGGGTTTACATCCCAGCTCAGTACGACGGCTCATCGCCCGCCGCTGTGATGGTCTTTCAAGACGGCGGCAGCTACGTCAACAAGACGGGACAGTTTCGCGTGCCGGTCGTGTTCGACAACTTGATCCACAAGAAACAGATGCCGGTGACGATCGGCATCTTTCTGAGTCCCGGCGAGGTTCCCGCCACGAAGCCGGGTGAGCCGTCTCGCAAGAATCGCAGCTTCGAGTACGACTCGCTGGGGGATCTGTACGCTCGCTTCTTGCTGGAAGAGATCCTGCCGATGGTCGTGCAGGAGCATCAGCTCAAGCTGACCGACGATCCGAATCAGCGGGCGATCTGCGGCATTAGTTCGGGAGGCATTTGTGCCTTCACCGTCGCTTGGGAGCGGCCGGATCAGTTTCGCAAAGTGCTCAGTCATGTCGGCAGCTTCACGAACATTCGTGGCGGGCATGTGATCCCGGCGGTGATTCGTAAGACGGAGAACAAGCCGCTGCGGATCTTCCTGCAAGACGGATCGGGCGACCTCGACAACCTGCACGGCAATTGGCCGCTGGCGAATCAAGAAATGGCGGCGGCGTTGAAGTTCAAAGGCTACGACTACAAGTTCGAGTTCGGCGACGGCGGCCACAACGGCAAACACGGCGGAGCGATCCTGCCGGAGTCGCTGCGCTGGCTGTGGCGGACGGAGTAACAAAACAATTCTTCCTTCTTCTCGAACCCGGAGTTGACCTCCTATGCGAATGCTCATGGCCTGCTGGTTGGTGTTGTGTGGAGTGGTTTCATTGGCGACGGCTCAGGACATGCCGCTCTCGCAGGTGTTGATCGACGGTGAGGGCTGGCAGTTGCTCAGCGAAGGGCACGGCTTCACCGAGGGGCCGGCGGCGGACAAAGAAGGGAACGTCTTCTTCACCGATATTCCGAACAGTCGCATTCACAAGATTGCGCTCGACGGCAAAGTGACTCTCTTCGCGGAGAACACGGCGAAGACCAACGGGCTGATGTTCGGGCCGGATGGCCGGTTGTATGGCTGCCGCAACGGCGAGCGGACGATCGTGGCCTACGACTCGGCCGGGCAGCCACACACGATTGCCGACGACATCGACAGCAACGATCTGGTGGTCGGCTCAGACGGCCGCATCTTCGTGACCGATCCGCCAAATCAACGGGTCTGGTTGGTCACGCTGAAGGGCGAGAAGAAAATCGTGGCGAGCGGATTTCGTCCGAACGGGATCATTCTGTGGCGCGATGAATCGACGCTCGTGGTCACGGATGGAGACATCCCGCACTTGTGGGCGTTCAAGGTCGAGTCGGATGGGAGTCTCTCGGCCAAAGACAAATATTACGGGCCGCTCATGCTGCCGCCGGGGCGTGACAAGCCTGGCTCGGACGGCATGACGATCGACAAGGACGGTCGCTTATATGCGACGACCGCCGCCGGCTTGCAGATGTTCGATCCGATCGGCCGCTTGGGAGGCGCGATTCATAAGCCGCAGAGTGGGAAGTCCCTGTCGAACGCTTGCTTCGGCGGTCTTGGCTTGAGCTATCTCTACGTCACGAATGGGGACAAGGTTTATCGCCGAAAGACGAAGACGGCGGGCGTCGTGTATGGGGCGAAGGGGAAATGAGAAATGGGGGAAATGAGAAATGAGAAATGGAGAATGAGAAATGCAAAATGAGGGGACGGCCTGCGGCTGTCATTCATTTTGCATTCTTCATCTGCCATCTGCCATCTGCCATTTCCCCTCGTTCCCACGTGGAGCGTGGGAACGAGAGTCCAAGACCTCAAATCGCTTCCAGTGCCGTCAGCAGTGCGAGGCTCAGCGTGAAGGCTTCGTTGATCTCGCTGAGTGGGTCGGCGATGGTGTCGAGACCCTGGTTGCCGGCGACGATGTCGGTGCCGCCTTGACCGTTGACGGAGTCGTCACCGTCTCCGCCCTGAACGATGTCGGAGCCTCCGCCACCACCCAGCGTGTCGTTGCCGTCTCCGCCGAGCACGATGTCGTTGCCGGCTCCGCTATTGATGACATCATCGCCATCTCCGCCGTTGATCGAATCGTTGCCGAGTCCACCGACGACCGTGTCGTTGCCGTCGCCGGCGATGACGAAGTCGTCTCCATCGCCCGCGTCGATCGCATCGTTGCCGTGATCGCCACGCAGCGTGTCGTTGCCGATTCCTCCCGACAGGACATCGTCATTCAATCCGCCGTCGAGCAAGTCGTTGCCGTCGCCACCGGTGAGCGAATCGAGACCGATACCCCCTCCGAGCGTGTCGTTGCCGATGCTGCCATCCAGGGTGTCGTCACCGGCACCGCCGCGGAGCGAGTCGTTGCCGGCGTTGCCGAACAGCAGGTCGAAGTCGTCACCGCCGTCGAGGGTGTCGTTCCCATCGTTGCCGCGGAGGGTGTCGTCGCCGACGTTACCTGACAGGCTATCGTTGCCACTTTGGCCGTAGAGATTGTCTTTGCCATCACCTCCGCCGAGTGTGTCGTCGCCGCCGCCGCCGTTCAGGACATCGTTGCCGGCATCGCCGCTGAGCGTATCGCCATCTTCGCTGCCGACGAGCGTGTCGTTACCAGCCTCACCACTGAGCAGCAGCCGCACGTTGCCCAGCAAAGCTCCCGCCGCCGTGAGCGTGTCGTTGCCGTTGCCTCCCAGAATCGAGAGAGCCGCTCCTTGAACATCCAGCAGGCTTTGGACCGTGATCGTGTCGTTGCCGCTGCCGCCGCTCACGATGATTTGATTGAAGGTCGATCCCACCGTGACCGACTTGCTCCCTTCGCTGACGACTAGCCGGTCATCAACCGACTGGCTGACCACGAACGAGTTCGCCAAGTTGTTGCCGTTGACCCGCAGAGTATTGTCGCCGGCGACATCGCTGAGCTGATCGTCGCCGCTGCTGAGTCCTTCCCAAACGATGGTGTCGTTGCCGAGACCGCCATCGAGCGAGTCGCTGCCTCCCTGGCCATTGAGCGTGTCATCGCCAGCGTTGCCGAAGAGCGAATCATTTCCCGCACCGCCGAGCACGCTGTCGTTGCCGTCTCCCGCATCGACGATGTCATCGCCTGCATCGCCGGTGATGAGATTGTTGCCGGCTCCGCCAATCAGTCGGTCGTTGCCGTCGCCGCCAATCAGCGTATCGGCCGAGCGATCGACATCGTTGTCGGTGATGAAGGCCACCGCCAAGCCGTCGCCCAGGTCGGCTCCGACGGGACTCGACAGACGCAGGAAGAACGCCTCGTCGGTCTCGATCACCAGGTCATTCGCGACCTGAACAATAATGGTTCGCGTGGTCTGGCCGGGTGCGAATGTCACGGCTCCGATCGCGTCGATGTAGTCGGTCCCGGACAACGCGGAACCAGGTTCCGTCGCGAATTGGACGGTCACCGATCCGACGGCCGGACGCGACAGGAAGATGTCGAAGGCGAAGCTGGTGGACCCCACGTCGTCTTCCGTCACGAAGGCATCGTTGATCGTGATGAGCGGCGGGACCGCAGCTCCGGCGAAGGCCAGGCCGGTCGTGAAGCCGGTGACGCCCGTAGTCCCCACAAAGGTCGCGGTGCCCGTCAGGGGATCGACCCGATAAAGCGGGTCGGCTCCGTTGCCGGTGCTGTTGCTGAAGTAGAACACGTCGTTGGAGGCATCGTGAGTCAGTCCGGCACCACCGATCTGGAAGTCGATTCCCAAGGGACCGACCAGAGTGACCTCCAAGGTGGTCAAGTCGATTGTCACCAAGGCATCGTTGAGGTTGGCGTTGGCTCCGCTTAGGCCACCGGTCATCACCGAATACAGAACATTGCCGCGAAACGCGGCCGTGTCGGCATTGACCGACCCGGTCGTCGTCAACGGTACTCCGCCAGACTGGAGTTCTCCCAGATCGACCGAGACTCCCGTGGTGGGGTTCACGCGGATCAAGTGCGGCACCGAGTCCGAAGTCAGCCAGTACAGCACGTTGTTCGCCACGTCGAACGCCACGTCCCCTTCAAACTGTCCGAAGTTGAAGTTGCTGACGCTGGCGGTTGATGTCCCGATGCCCGTCGTCGTATCGATCGTCACGATCTGAGCGCCTTGAGTGATGCCATAGAGCGTGCCGGTGTTGGTGTCGGAACTGATGCCATGAATGGTGGAGAAGCCGGTATTGCCCAGCAGGGACGTGGCCGCCGTCAGCGGGTCCACTCGGAAGATGGGGCCGCTGAAGCTTTGGGCGAGCAGTTGGAGTGCTCCGGTGGTCGATTCGTCATTCGTGATTTGGGCGATCCCTTGAGGACTTCCCAGCGTGACATTCGTCGGGTTCGACAGATCGAGGAAGAAGAACTCGTTGGCTTCCGGGGTCACATCGCCGTTGATCTGGACCGTGACGGTTTGAGTCAAAGTCCCCGCCGGGAATGTCAGCGTGCCGGTGAGAGCGACGTAGTCGGTGCCCGCCACGGCGGAGCCGTCGGTGGTTCTGAAGTCGATCGTGACGGTGTTCGTCAGCGCCTGTGAGAGCGTGACCGTGAACGTCGCGTTCGACAATCCGGCGTCCCCTTCGTTGACGGTCACATTCGAGATCGAAGCCGTCACCACGGTAGCAGCGGTGACTCCGAAGCCGGCGTCGATCAAGTCATCGCCGGCCCCGCCGTTCATCAGGTCCGTGTCCGATTCGCCTTGGAGCGTGTCGTTGCCCGCCTGGCCGTTGAGCGTGTCGAGGCCATCTCCGCCGCGGATCGAATCGTCGCCGGTGCCGCCGATCAGCAAGTCGTTGCCGTCATCGCCGAACAGCGTATCCAGCCCGCCATTGCCGTTGAGCGTGTCGTCGCCGATGGAGCCGATCAACAGATCTTGTCCCGACGACCCACTGAGCAAATCGTTACCGAGGGCACCGTCGATGGAGTCATTTCCGGTTTGGCCGTCGATGGTGTCGTTGCCGTCGTTTCCGCTGAGCGTGTCGTTTCTCTCACCACCGAGCAACGAGTCATTTCCCTCGTTGCCGCTGATGATGTCGGTGCCGCCGTCTCCGTTGATGGTGTCGTCGCCGAGTCCGCCGCTGATCGTGTCGTCGCCGTTCTCGCCGGTGACGAGGTCGTTGCCGGTCCCGAGATCGACGAGATCCGAACCGCTGCCGGCCTGGACATTGTCATCGCCGTCTCCGGCGTTGATGACATCCGCACCGTCGCCGCCGACGAGGCTGTCGATCCCGGCTCCGCCGTTGATCACATCCGCGCCGTCGTGGCCATCGAGCGTATCGTCGCCCCCTTGGCCAACGAGTTGATCGTTGCCGTCGCCGCCGAGCAGGCTGTCGGCGAAGTCGTTGCTGCCCAACAGCGTGTCATCGCCGTTGCCCGCATCGACGTTGATGCTCGTCAAGCTGGTGAAGGCGGCCGAGGTCACACCACTCAGGTCGATGGAGTTCGCATCATCACCGCCGGTGATGACGATCGACTGCACCGCACTGGCCGGGACGTTGCCGATCGACACCGGCTGGACAGGTCCGCCGTTGCGCCCGATCTGCACCACCACGTTCCCGGCCAGCGAGCTAACGCTGACGTTGTCGCTCGTCTCCAGCGTGATGTTCAGCTCGTTGCCGTTCACGACCAGGACGCTGGCCGACGGCAGCGAGCGAACCTCCAAGAGTTCCGCACCCGACGCGACGGATCTCGACTGAATGTTTTGTTTCCGTCGTCCCGCCGAGGCGGGCCAGTTCTTGAGCCATGAAGCGAATTGCACGATCAAGCCTCCTTGCCTGAGAAATCCGTCACTCAACTTCCCTGGTTCCCACGCTCCGCGTGAGAACATCCAGTTTCCGCTTGTTTCCTCGTTCCCACGCTCCGCGTGGGAACGCCCGTTTTGACGCTCCGCGTCGTGTCCCATCGAACGCGACGCAGAGCGTCGAAGACCGCGTTCCCACGCAGAGCGTGGGAACGAGTTGAGGCCCGTGGCTAGCGCCATCGGCTCACAGAGCATTCAAAATCGTTCGCAGCTCGGCCGACAGCACGAAGAGTTCGTTGATCTCGCTCAGCGAATCGACAATCGTGTCGATCCCTTGGTTGCCGGCGACGGTGTCGCTGCCCCCTTGGCCGTCGATCGTGTCGTCGCCGTCTTCGCCGAGAACCAGATCGCTGCCGCCGCCACCTTTGAGCAAGTCGTTGCCATCGCCGCCAACGATCGTGTCATTGCCGGCTCCGCCGTTGACGGTGTCGTCACCGTCGCCGCCGTCGATGGCATCGTTGTCTAATCCGCCACTGATCACGTCGTTGCCGTCACCGCCATTGACGGTGTCGAAACCGTCACCGGCGTCGATCGTGTCATGGCCGTGATTGCCCCGAATCTTGTCGTCCCCAACACCGCCGAGGAGAGAGTCGTTGTTCAGGCCGCCGTCGAGCACGTCGTTGCCGTCGCCGCCATCCAGCGTGTCGGCTCCCAGTCCTCCTTGCAGTGTGTCGTTGCCCACGTTGCCCAGCAGGACATCGACGTTGCCGCCGCCGTCCAGCGAATCGTTACCGGAGCCGCCGTCGAGCGTGTCGGCCTCGCTGTTGCCGAGGATCGTGTCGTTCCCCACGCCGCCTCGCAGCGAGTCGAATCCACTGCCGCCGTCGATCGAGTCGTTGCCGTCTTCACCATCCACGGAGTCTTCACCACTCTGTCCGTTGATCGTGTCGTTGCCGCCACCTCCCTTGAGATTGTCGTTGCCGGATCCACCAAAGATCGTGTCGTCATTCAAGGTACCGCGGATCACGTCGTTGCCTTCGCCACCATTCATCAACAACCGCACGCGGCCCAGCAGAGCTCCCGTGCCAATGATCGTGTCGTTCCCGGCTCCACCATTCACTTCGACCGTGATCGGCTGCACTTTGGAGACATCGCCGATGTTGAGCGTGTCGTTGCCGTTATTGCCGTTGATGACCGCTCGGATGAATGTCTTCCCGAGCGTCACGGACTTACCGGAATCGGTCACGGTCAACAGGCGATCGACGTTTTGTCCGAGCGTGAACGTATTGGCCACACCGCTGCCACTCACCAGCAGCGTGTTGTCCCCCAGAAGGTCGGTCAGGAAGTCATTGCCGCTGCCGACTCCTTCCCAAACCGCCGTGTCGTCATCGCGACCGCCATCCACGGAGTCCGTACCACCTTGGCCGCTGAGCGTGTCGTTTCCTTCGGCCCCCAGCAGCGTGTCGTTGCCGGAACCTCCGAGAACCTGATCGTTTCCGGCACCGGCATCAATGCTGTCGTCACCGATGCCGCCATTGATGGTGTCATCGCCAATGTTGCCCAACAGCGTGTCGCTGCCGTCGTCCCCGGTCAGCAGGTCGCTCCCCACATCGCCGGGAGTCACAGTGATCGAAACGGTCGCCACATTGCTGACCGCACCGTTATCGTCCTGAATCGTGTAGGTGAAGGTATCGAGTCCCGCAAAGCCCACGTTGGGGATGTACCGAATCAATCCGTTGTCGAGATCCACCACCGTGCCGTTCGCGGGCGGAGCAACGATTTGGATCGACGTGAAATCAATGACGCCATCCGGGTCGCTGTCGTTCGAGACCACGTCGATCGTGACGTCGATCGTGCCGTCCAGCATCGCCGAATCATCCATCGCCACCGGGGCGGTATTGATGCGGATCGGAACGATCGTTCCGAACGCCGTGTGCGTCGTGTAATCGACCGAGGCCCCCGGAGCGATCGTGAACAGGTTACGAATGAGAATGCGGTTATCGAAGGTGGGCACATCGACGATGTCGTCACCGTCGGTGTCCCCTTCGATCAGATTCGGCAGTGGGGCACCGTTGTTCGCAAAGGGAATCACGATCCCCAAGTCGGCCAGATAGAAGCGATCCAGAGTGAGTGGGTCGCCGCCAATTCCCGTCGTGCCCACGAACGCGTTGGTGCTGCCCGGCACGATCGTGTTCGTACTCTCGAAGTACACTTCCTCACCGCGCGGATCGCGGATGCGTCCACCGCCGTCGTTCGTGACGCCGGGGTAATTAAACATGTGGAAGTCGGTGTAGCGCAGAACGTCGAAGATGATCGGTGCCCCGGACGGATTCGTGATCGTGTAGGTCTGCGTCAACAAGGCCCCAATCAGCGTCCCGGCTTCGTCGGTGAGTTGTCCCGTGGTCTGCACCAGGCTGAAGTCCAACCCGTTCGTCGAGAACGTGCTGCGAGCCTCATTGGCCGTCCCGGTCATGTTGGCAGTGACACCCAGAGTCGTCCGTGCCCCGGTCGTGGCCGTCCGAAACGTCAAATTGGAAAACAGCGCGTTATCTACCGCGTTAAACTGTGGCCCAATCGGATCGAAGGTGGACGAGAAGAAACTCCCATCGCCATCCACGATGACCTGCAGACTGCCGTCGCCCGTGCCAAACGTCAGCGTGGCCTGGTTGCCCAAGCTGGCTCCCCCTCCGGTCGCGACGGCGGGGTCCAGGTTTTGAATCGGAGCCGTCGGAGCTCGTGGCGGTGGCGGCGGTGGCGGTGGCGGTGCCGGTGGCGGTGCGGCGGCTTGACCGGTGAACGCACTGGCCACCAGGTCGTTGCCGGTGCCACCCTGCATCGTGTCGGCTCCTCGGCCGCCAACGATCGTGTCGTCACCCGACTGACCGAGAATCGTGTCTCGGCCAGTGATCGTGTCCGCCGGTCCGGTGCCGTCGCCGAGCAGACTGTCATTGCCCGCTCCGCCGATGATCAAATCGTCGCCGTCCGCTCCGACGGCCGAGTCGTTGCCGGCTTGGCCATTGATGACATCATTCCCCTCGTTGCCGAGCATGCTGTCGTTGCCATTTCCGCCTCGCAGGTCGTCATTGCCCAGGCCACCCACGAGCTGGTCGTTGCCCGATTGGCCATCGATCGTGTCGTCGCCGTCGCCTCCCAGCAGATTGTCGGCGAACTCACCACCCAGGATGCTGTCGTTGCCGGTCCCTCCGTTGACGATGTCGGCTCCGCCGTCACCGTTGAGGAAGTCGTTCCCCGTTCCGCCGTCGATGAGAT
The DNA here is from genome assembly GCA_046156195.1 of Planctomycetaceae bacterium. GTDB lineage: Bacteria > Planctomycetota > Planctomycetia > Planctomycetales > Planctomycetaceae > SXKJ01. Next base: position 14,258 of record JBJXEX010000340.1, read on the forward strand.
CATCACCGTTGCCGCCGTTGACGGTATCGTCAGCACCGCCGCCATCGACGATGTCCGAGCCGTTTCCGGCTTCGATCGAATCCGCTCCGGCATCACCCGTGAGACTGTCGGCCCCGTCACCGCCGGTGATGGTGTCCAAGCCCGCACCGCCGCTGATCGTGTCCGCCCCGTCTCCGCCGTCGAGTAGGTCGTCCCCTCCCTGACCGGAGATCGAGTCATCGCCGTCGTCACCGAACAAACTGTCGGCGAAGTCCGGGCTGCCGGTCAGTGTGTCGGAACCGTTCCCCCCGTCGGCCGAGATGCTCAACAGCGACGTGAAGTCGGCCGCGAGTACGCTCCCCAAGTCGATGGCATTCGCCTCATCGCCCCCGGTGATGACGATGGTCTGAATCGAACTGGAGCTGACCGCCCCGACGCTGGTCGGGGTGAGCGCCCCGCTCGTCGTTCCAGTCTGGACCACCAGTTGTCCGGCCACCGAACTGACTCGCACCGAGCCATCGCCGACCAGTGAGATATTCAGTTCGGTGCCAATAACGAGCACCGCCGCTGACAGCAGCGAACGATTCTCCAGACTCTCCGCCGCTTGCGGGATTGTCCGCGAAGCGCCTGCCGCCCGCCGCCGCGATGCTGACGTGGACCAGTTCTTCAGCCATGACGTGAAATGCACGATCGACTCCCTTCGTGTGGATCACAACCGGTTCCACCGATTGTGCTCGCCGTAAGCGAGATTCCAGTCCTGAGTGATTGACCGCCGACAGCGGTCGTATCGCAAGACGCGGTTCTTCCGAATGTGCTATCGGCCCTTACGCCCGTCATGCGCGACAAAACCGTGTCGGCGCGATACAGCAAGCACGATGCGCACAACAGGCACGACCGGTGCCGTCAACGCGACCGTTAAGGTTTACCAAACCGAAATTGTGGCGCGACGCTCCGCGTCGCGATTCACGACGCGGAGCGTCGTGCCACAGCGGAGCGTCGTGCCACAGTGAGGCGTCGTGCCACAGTGAGGCGTCGCCGATTTACAGGGCGTCCAAGATCGTTCGCAGGCTCGCGGACAGCACGAAGTTTTCATGGATCTCGGCCGCGAGATCGACAATCACGTCGATCCCTTGATTGCCCGCGACGGTGTCGGTGCCGCTTTGGCCATCGACCACGTCGTCGCCGTCTTCGCCCAGCAGCAGGTCGCTTCCGCCGCCACCTTTGAGCGTGTCGCGACCATCACCGCCGACCAGCGTGTCGTTGCCCGCTCCGCCGTTGATGTTGTCGTCGCCGTCGCTGCCGTCGATGGCATCGTTCCCCAGTCCGCCGGCGATCACATCGTTGCCGTCGCCGCCGTTGACCGTGTCGTTGCCTTCGCCCGCGTCGATCGTGTCGTTGCCGTGATCGCCACGAATCTTGTCGTCGCCCAATCCGCCTCGGATCGAATCGTTGTTGCGTTCACCATCGAGCACATCGTTGCCGTCACCGCCATCGAGCGTGTCGGCTTCGAGACCGCCCAGCAGCGTGTCGTTGCCGGTGTTCCCCAGCAGGCTGTCCGTGCCATTACCGCCGAGGAGGGAATCGTTGCCGGCTCCGCCATCGAGAGTGTCGGCATCAATGCCACCCAGCAGCGTGTCGTTGCCCGCTCCGCCACGCAGCGAATCGGTGCCAAGCCCGCCGTTGATCGAGTCGTTGCCGTCTTCTGCATCGACGAAGTCATCTCCGTCTCCGGCATCGACCGTGTCGTTGCCCGCGCCGCTCTTGAGGTTGTCGTTGCCGGCTCCTCCGGTGATCGTGTCATCTCCCAGAGTGCCGCGGATGAAGTCGTTGCCATCACCGCCATCCAGCAGCAACCGCACGTTGCCGATCGAAACACCCGTGCCAAGGATCGAGTCGTTGCCCGCTCCGCCATGCACTTCGAGCACGATCGCCGACACGTCGAGCAGATTGCCAACGGTCAGAGTGTCGTTGCCGTTGTTGCCGTTGATGATCGCTCGCGTGAATGATGGGCCGAGCGTGATCGCCTTCCCCGAATCGGTCACGGTCAGTTGATTCTCCACCGACTGCCCGATCGCGAACGTGTTGGCCGCGTTGGTGCCATTCACGAGCAGCGTGTTGTCACCGAAGCCATCGGTGAAGAAGTCGTTGCCGCTGGTGACTCCGTCCCAGACGAACGTGTCGTCGTTCGCTCCGCCGTCCACAGAGTCGGTGCCCCCTTGGCCGTTGAGCGTGTCGTTGCCCCCCTCGCCCAGGATCGTGTCATTTCCGGAGCCCGAATTGACAGAGTCATTGCCGGATCCGGCTTCGATCGAATCGTTGCCAGCACCAGAGTTGATGATGTCATCTCCCAAGTCGCCGCGAATCGTGTCATCGCCGTCGCTGCCGACCAGCGTGTCAGACGCGAAGTCGATGTTGCGTCCCTGCGTCGGCAGCGGCGGGGCCGGTGTTGGTGGTGGCGACGGCGGGATCACCGACCCGGCGTCGAAGATCGTCACCAATCCGACGGCGTCGATCAGCACGAATGGATTGATCGTGAACGCCAGCGGTTGCAGGTTCGACAAAGTGATCGTGAAGGTCTCCGGGATCTCGGTGCTGGAATCGCCGAAGATGCTCACGGGAATGACGCCGGTCATCTGCCCGGCCATGAACGTGACGGTGCCGGTCGCCTGTTGTTGGTAGTCCACACCCGCCGTGGCCGTCCCCGGAGTGAGCGTGAAATCGACCGAGAACGGAACAGTCGGCGCGGCGGACAACGCCAACGTCAATTGACTGGCCATCGCGGTCACGCCCGTGCTCGACAAGGCCATCGCCAAGGCATCACTGGTCGTGAAGATCGCGGCCGTCGGGTCGATCACCTGCAAGTCCGGCAGCGACGCTCCGTTGCCCACGCCGAACGCCCGCACGTTGACGCCCCGGGCGAGCAATGCCGCCACTTCATCCGAATAGGCGGGCATCGGTAGTCCGTCGAACGGTTGACCATCCGAAAGGAATGCGAGCGTCCCGGAGCCGGGGGAGGTATTGAGTGCCGTAAAGATGGTGATCGCATCTTGCAGCGGCGGCTCAAAGAAGGTGGCCCCGGTGATTTGAATCGACCGCACGACCTCTTCAAAGTCCGTGACACCGTTCGCGTTGGCATCCGCCGTCGGAGACGTCGTCAGTTGCACGCCCGGAGCCGCGGGATCCATATCGAGAATCACGGAGTTCGTGGCAAATGTGACGATCGCCAAATTGGCGTTCACGTTGCGGGCAATCAGGTCCGCTTGGAAGGCCAACAGTGAGGCCAATTCCGCATCCAGAATGGTGTTCGCCGACCCGTCGTTGTTGAGGTCACCGACCGGCGTGCCTCCGAACGGAGCAAAGGTGCTTCCCGACTGATCCACAACCAGCACGACATCCGCCGCCTGGCCCTCTTCGACGTTGATGTCGCCGATCGAGATGCCGATCGGTTGCACGTCGAGACAGACCGCTTCGATGAAGTCATTGCCGGTGTTGCCGTCGATGTTGTCCGCATCGAACGTCCCGCACAGCGTGTCGTTGCCCGCGTTGCCCCGGATCGTGTCGTTGCCGAAGCCCCCTTCGATGTCGTCATCGCCGGCTCCCCCCAGCAGCGAGTCATTGCCATCTCCGCCGTCGATCGTGTCACCGCTCGCTTCGCCGGAGATCACGTCGTCGCCGACATTACCCAGCAGAGTGTCGCTTCCCGCGCCACCGAAGATGAGATCGTTGGCCGCGCCGCCGTCGATCAAGTCGCTCCCCGATTGACCGTCGATCGTGTCGTTGCCGTCGCTCCCTTGCAGGTTGTCGGCCAGCTCGCCACCCAGAATGCTGTCGTTGCCGGAGTTGCCGATGACGGTGTCCGCTCCACCATCGCCGTTGAGGAAGTCGTTATCGGCACCGCCATCGAGCGTGTCCTCGCCGTTGCCGCCGTTGACGGTGTCGTTGTCCGCTCCGCCATCGACGATGTCCGCACCGCTACCGGCGTCGATCGAATCCGCTCCGGCATCACCGGTAAGGTTGTCGGCTCCGTCACCGCCATGGATGGTGTCGGCCCCCGCGCCGCCGCTGATCGTGTCCACTCCGTTGCCACCGACAAGCGTGTCGTTCCCCCCTTGGCCAAGGATCGCATCGTTGCCGTCCCCGCCAAACAAACTGTCGGGCACGTCCGGGCTGCCGGTGAGTGTGTCATTTCCGTTGCCACCATCGACCGAGGTGCTCGTCAGCGCGGTGAAGTTGGCCGCGAGCACGCTTCCTAAGTCGATGCTGTTCGCCTCATCGCCGCCGGTGATCAGGATGCTCTGAACCGAACTGGCATTTACAGACCCAAACGTCGCGGGGGTGAGTGCTCCGCCCGTCGTCCCCGTCAGCACGACGACCTGCCCGGCAACCGAGCTGACTTGAACGGCGTCATCGCGTTGCAGCGAGATACTCAACTCACCGCTGATGAACAGCACCGACGCCGACAACAGCGTCCGATTCTCCAGACACTCCGCCGCTTGCGGATGCAGCCGTGAGGCTCGCGCTGCCGGTCGTCGATTCGCCGTGGCAGACAATTTTTTCAGCCATGAAGTGATGCGCACGATGGATTCCCCTTTTGGATCACAGACGAGTTTCACCGATTGTGCTCGCCGTGAGCGTGACTCTGGTCCTGATTGAATTGCCGCCGGAAACGATCGGAACGCGAGAGCCGTTCCTTCCGGTTGTCCTATCGGCCCGGACTCTCGTCACATGCGACAAAACTAGTCAGTGCCGCTTCGCCGAGTACATTGAATAGAACAGGCACAAGCGATGTGGGCGGCACCAGCGGAGTTGAAGGTATGAGCGGAGTGACTGGTGCGACCGGTAGAACCGAACCACCACTTTCGTTCCCACGCTCCGCGTCGCGTGCCAAAACGAACAAGGGTCGGGTGTTCAAATTTCAAAATTGCCTCGGCAATTTTGAAATTTG
>JBJXEX010000352.1:0-36148 GCA_046156195.1 Planctomycetaceae bacterium
CTATTTATGCGCGCTGGCCCTGCCTCGCTGACGCTTCGGGTTACATTGTCGGCGAGGCTCAGAAATGCGCGCAAGCCGGCAAGAAATCGCGAACTAGTAGTACGATCGTGTCACACGTCTCATCGCGTGAAAAAAAAACAACTTCACCGATAACATTTCCGCGTTCCTCAAATTCACTTCGCGTTCTTGGCGACCTTCTGTTTCAAACTCTATTTTGAACAGAAGGTCGCCAAGAACGCGAAGTGGGACAAAAAGATTGCAATACAACTTCCCGAGACAACCAACGATGTCAAACACTCCCGATGAATTTCGTTCGTGGGGCGAACTCCCCACCGCCGTGAATCCCAATGCGCGGCAGCCGGGTGATACCGATCCCGCGCTGCGCAATGCCCCGACGCCGTCGATCTTCCTCTCCGACGGCGCGGTGCCGACGAGACAGCCCCCTCCGCGTGCGCCGGATCAATTGGCGGCACCGCCGAGTGACGAGAGCGGTTCGCCTCGATATCTCGTCGAGCGGAAGTTGGGTGGCGGGGGCATGGGGGATGTCTTCTTGGCTCGCGATACCCGGCTGCAACGGCAGGTCGTTTTGAAGCGCATTCGGCCTGAGCTGGCGAATCGGCCGGGCATGGTCGAGCGGTTGTTTGCCGAGGCTCAGGCGGCGGCGCAGCTCAATCATCGGCACATCGTCACGGTGTATGACCGCGGCCGCGATGAGCAGGGGGAGTTCTTGGTGATGGAGTACGTCGAAGGCTCCAACCTGTTCGAGGTGCTCCAGCAGAACGGCGGCACGCTGACGATCGAGCGGTCGGTGAAGTACATCCGGCAGATCGGTGAGGCGCTGCAAGTCGCGCATGATGCGGGCATCGTGCATCGCGACATCAAACCGAGCAACATCCTGATCAGCTTGCAGGACGAAGCGAAGCTGGCGGATTTCGGGTTGGCTCGGATCGCCATCGACAGCGGTCACACTCAAGCGGGAGCAGTCCTGGGCACGCTCGATTTCATGGCTCCCGAACAACATCGCGAGTCGCATACAGCCAGCCCGCTCAGCGACCAATACAGCTTGGCGGCGACGCTGTACCAACTGCTGACCGGCCGCTCGCCCCGCATCATCCGAGCCGACTTGCTGCCGGAGATCCTGCGCGGCACGGTGCTCAAAGCACTCGATGAGCAGCCATCGCAACGATTCCGCCGCGTGTCTGATCTGTTGGCCGTGCTGCCCGGAGCCGTGACTCCCGTCTCCGCCGCGGAGTCCGTCGATCTGGCCGACACGCTGGAGCGTCGCAAGGCCCACTTCGACGAACTGCTCGTCATCGCAAGGCGGTTGATCGAGCAGGAACATGCTTACGCTCAAGCGGTTTCGATCTTGAAGCAGATCCCTGAACACCTCCGCGACGCCGAGTTGTTGCGAGTCGCCAAGCAGCGACACGAACGAGTCGTGAAGCTCGATGCCGACATCCGCCAGCGTGTGGCCGAGTACCGCACTACGGGCCTGCGTCCGTTGGTGCGCGAGTTGTTGAACCTGCAACCAGCACGGCAGGATATGCAGCGATTGATGGCGTCGCTCGCGTCCGTCCCGTCCACCGCTCCTCAGTTGTTGCAAGCTCCCTTCAATGCCGGCCAGATTGCCGACGCTCGCAGCCAGTGGTCCGACCATCTTGGTTGTTGGCAGGAGCAGACAAACTCGATTGGCGTGTCCTTCGCTTTCATTCCGCCCGGCGAGTTCGACATGGGCAGCAATGCGTTCAGTGACGCGCAGCCAATCCATCGCGTGAAGCTGACGAAGCCGCTGTGGCTCGCGACGACGCCGGTGACACAGCAGCAATACCAAGCCGTGATGGGAACAAACCCCAGCCACTTTGCGGGGAACCCACAGAATCCCGTTGAAAAGGTGAGTTGGTTTGACGCCGTTGAGTTCTGCAACAAGCTCAGCGAACGCGAGGGACTCTCGCCCTACTACCGCATTGAGAAGGCGTCAGAGGTCAAGACGTCTGGATTCTGGATTTTTAAAACGACGGAGACCATTGAGACCTGGATCAACGTCATTCCGAGTGTTGGCAACGGCTACCGCCTCCCGACCGAAGCGGAATGGGAATACGCCTGCCGGGCGGGGAGCACAGGTCAATGGTGCTTCGGAGATGAGGAAGGCGAACTTCAAAACTATGCGTGGACGGCGGCGAATTCCGAATCTAAGACGCAGCCTGTCGCCCGAAAGAGAGCCAATCACTTTGGACTCTTTGACATGCATGGCAACGTCTGGGAGTGGTGCTGGGATTGGTTCGACTCGAACTATTATGCGACCTCGGTTTCCGCAGAGAATCCGCTCGGTCCAGCAGCAGGCTCGTTCCGGTCCTACCGGGGCGGGAGCTGGTGGATCTCCGAGGCCAGGTGGTTCAGCGCGGCGTACCGCTTCAGGCTCACGCCGTCGAACCGGAGCAACAACCTGGGCTTCCGCTTGGCCGCAGTTCCGGCAGGCAAGTAGCCGGAGGCTCAAGAGAAAGCGGAGCCAAGCCCGGAGCACGGAACGTAGGCCCGTAGGCGTAGCGGAGCGGAGCCGAAGGTGCCGGAGTGGAGTGCTCCGGGCTTGGCGGAGTGGTAGGGGGCAGAGGAAAAAACAAAGGGGGTCCAGGGGGTACTCTGGGCTGTTGAAAACTTAGGGTTGACGATGATGAGCGATCACTCGGGATTTGTTGCGCTTGCGGCCCAAAGGGCCGTGACTCGATAGCCTAGGGCGCTAGCCCTAGGACCGGCGAAACGACGAAAGACGAAAGCCCCAAAGGGGCGTGACTCGAACGAACGTCAGACGAGTTTCGCCCCATTGGGGCTTAAAACCTACGTCGTGCTGGCAACCTAGGGCTATCGCCCTAGGCTGTCGGGTCACGCCCCTTTGGGGCTGATGCCAACAGCATATTGAAAATCGTGTCTTGTGAGCGGCAGGTCGCTAGCCGCCGGTCGTTTCCGGCTCGACCGGCGGCTAGCGCCGTGCCGCTCACTCGCGCATCCAACACGAATGGCGGAGACCCCGAAATCTCTGACGGAAGGAACCAAGATGACCGTCCAACGACAGCGAATTCACAACAGATTCCCGATGTTGGCCCTCGTGCTTTGCCTGATCGGATTGATGGCAAGCGACGCTCTGGCGACTCCGACTCGTCACACCTGGGTCCGGGCGACTCCTCTGGGAGTCAGCGAGACCAGCTACTTCTATCTGCTGATGGAACGACGCAATCCGGGGAGCTACTACAACTACACCGAAACGCTCCTCCTGGTCCGGCGAGACATCCGCAACGGACGATTGCAGGAACGCATCCAGCTCCGCGAGACAGAGTTTTCGGCGGACGCCGACGACGTCTGGAGTCAAACAGAGCGGCCCACGGCGGGCATCGATCTCGGAAAGTATCTGAGCCAGCACAGCGTTCAAACGGCGTTCCCGATCCATCTGTCCGCCGATTGGAAAGTCGAAAAGAATCAACTCGTCATGGTCGCCAAAGGAAAGTCCAAGGTGCTGGTCGGCAAGGAGGTGATGGCTCAACCGCTGGCGGAACTCGTGCCCGAGTTCGGCGAGCCGACAGGGGACCATGAATTCCAGATTGGTGCCGCCTTTGAAAGTCACGGTCTGAAAGGACTCAAGACGCCCCCAGGGACACTGGTCATCATCGAGTCCGGCTCGGCCGAGTACGAATCGAACTTCTGCCAGCATGTGGTGTTCGTCCCCGAATCGGCGCTGCGCTGAAATCAGCACAGCTCACTTGGGCACTGTCGGCTTAATTGTTTAACCCCTACGCCATCGGCGTGGGCGAGACGCGGAATAACAACTTACGTTCGCGCGCACGCCGATGGCGTGGCGGTTAAACGAAGCCGACAATCCCCTAAAGCTCCGTGGCTGTGCCGTCAGAGTTTTGCCAATCAACACCGTGCGTCTTTCCTCTGCGATTGATCCGTTTGGTTCAACGCTCCGAGTCGAACGCGAAACTTCTGGCACATTCGGACAATCAGGTCGGCGACCGGTGGATTCTCCAGCAAAATGTTATTGCGGGCATCTTCGTCTCAAGAACAATCCACTTGGCAGGAGCAACGTCATGTGCCTGAAACACTGGTTCCGCAGACGACACTCAATGGCCTGCTTGACGATTTCGATCGCGACTCTGGTCGGAGTTTGGCCGCTGTACTCCGGCGAACGACCGGTTGTGCAGAACATCGTTCCGAAGTCAGAGGGGACCATCCCCGGCCCGAACGATCCGATTCGTCATGCGATCCTCAGCCGCGAAGTTCATCGCGAGAAGGCGGGCACCCGACGTTTCAAGCCATCCCCTTCTGGCATCTATTGGCAATGTCGCACGCTGGGGGGGCCAAGTCACCGTCCAAGCGTTTCAAGAGGTTCGGTAGTTGGACTCGGATGTGACTTTGATTGACCCACGCCCGAAGCCGCCGATCATCCGCGCGGGGACGCACGAGTTCGTTCGCATTCCCGAAGGAACTTGTGAAATCGGAGCCGTCCCCGATGACTGGGACGCTGACGGCGATGAATTCCCGCGACATACGGTGGTTGTCCCGTCGTTTGTGCTCTCTCGCTTCGAGGTCACCGCTGAGCAATTCCTGCAGTTTGTGAAAGAGTCCGGCTACACGTCCTTGTCATCGCAAGACGTGAAGGACTTTTCGCCTCGCACTTGGGCGAATCCCGGCTGGGACGACTACGGGCCGAAGCATCCCGTCGTGAATGTCACTCACTCACGAGGATGCTCAAGCCTATTGCCACTGGTTGAGCAAGAAGCTCGGCCAGACCGTGCGACTTCCCACCGAATCGGAATTTGAATTCGCCGCGCGAGCCTTGTCCGCTCCGGTGGACAGCCTGGTCGGCAACTGGGCCGACATGGTGATGACCAGCTTGGCCTGGACGCTGAAGGCCTGGTCGGCGCTGCTGCTGCCGATCACGCCGCGTCACCGCGAAGCTCACGCCGCGGCGCGGACCACTTGGCTGCGCATGGAGTTCAAGACCTTCGTGAACGAAGTCCTGAAGGTTCCCTGCCAGATCGTGAGACAAGGCCGCCGCGTGATCCATCGCGTGCTGCACTGGAACCGGCAACTGCCGACGCTCTTCCGCCTGGCGACCGCGCTGAACTGTTGAGGCCCACCGCGGCGTCGCGAGAAATCGCCCGCCCCAAGAGCCGCGTTCACGTCCGAACGCCGCGCCCCGCTCAATGACCACCTCACCGGTTCCGCGAACCTAAAGCCCCTTACACTGCCACAACTCCGCCGCTCAAGCACTTCGCCGACAACGTCGGACATGCTCGGCGTGCGCGCTCGCATTCGCTACAAAATCACAGAAGCGGTTGCTTGTTTGAGGGCTAGTAGTACGAGGTACGCCCCTATTTCCACCAACCGGTGCGACCACACTCGCGTCCGGATGCTCGAATCACTATTTCACACATAGCACGATTGCGCACCGTCGTCGCCGCGTTCGAGTGAGGAATCGTTGCTCCGTCAAAAGGTTGAGGTCGTTCATGGCATTGGTGAGTTTACGCGAGGTGAGTTTCGGCTACGGTGGTCGGCACCTGTTGGAGAAGGTCGATCTGCAAATCGAACGTGGCGAGCGAGTCGGTCTGGTCGGCCGCAACGGCAGCGGCAAATCGACGCTGATGAAGCTCATCAGCGGCGAGCTATCAGCGGACGACGGACAAGTCCTGCGCGGGCCAGGAGTCCGCATCGGCCGGCTGATCCAAGAGGTGCCGCTCGGCAGCGAGAGTTCCGTGCAAGAAGTCGTCGCGATGGGACTCACATCACCGACCATCGTCGGCGAGTCGTCGCGACGAACCGTCGAACCACTTGAAGATTGGGAGCTGGAACATCAGGTCGAGCGTGTCCTTGAGAAAATGAGCCTCGACCCGCACGCCCGCTTCGCCGCGTTGTCGTCGGGGATGAAACGCCGAGTGCTGTTGGCTCAAGCGCTGGTCAGCGAGCCGGACTTGCTGCTGCTCGACGAACCGACCAACCACTTGGACATCGAGGCGGTCGCGTGGCTCGAAGAGTTCCTGATCCGCTACGGCGGCACGCTGGTCTTCGTCACGCACGATCGCGTCTTCTTGCGCAAGCTCTCAAACCGCATCATCGAGGTCGATCGCGGCCGACTGCTCGATTGGCCGTGTGATTACACGACGTTCCTTCTGCGGAAAGAGTCCGCTCTCGAAGTCGAAGCTCAGCACCAAGCGCTGTTCGACAAGAAGCTGGCTCAAGAGGAAATCTGGGTCCGCACCGGAGTCAAAGCCCGCCGCACGCGCAGTGAGGCTCGCATTCGCGAACTCAACAAGATGCGTGAAGAACGCCGGCAACGCAAAGACCGAGTCGGCAACGTGCGACTCCTCGTGCAAGACGCCGAACGCTCCGGCCGGTTGGTGATCGAAGCCAAGAAGATCAGCTTCCAATATGCTCGTTCGCACGCTCCGCTCGCAAACGAAGAGCAAGGAAACGAAGAGCGCGGGAACGAGCTGGAAGGTCGCGACATCCTCCGTGAGTTCTCCACGCTCATCCTGCGCGGCGACAAGATTGGCGTCATCGGCCCCAACGGTTCCGGCAAGAGCACGCTCTTGCGATTGCTGCTCGGACAACTGCAACCAACCACCGGCACCGTGCGATTGGGAACCAAGCTGGAGGTCGCCTACTTCGATCAACTCCGCGAGCAACTCGACGAAAACAAAACCGCTCAAGAGAACGTCGGCGACGGCAAACAGACGCTGGTCATCAACGGCCAGGAGCGGCATGTGCTCGGCTACCTGCAAGAGTTTTTGTTCTCTCCCGAACGAGCACGCACGCTGGTCCGTTACCTCTCCGGCGGCGAACGCAATCGGCTGATGCTCGCCAAGCTGCTGACGAAGCCGTCCAACATGCTGGTCCTCGACGAACCGACCAACGACCTCGATGCCGAGACATTGGAGTTACTCGAAGACCTGCTGATCGAATACCCCGGCACCGTCCTGCTCGTCAGCCACGATCGCGAGTTCCTCAACAACGTCGTCAGCAGCACGCTGGTTTTCGAGGGCAACGGCGTCGTCAAAGAGTACGACGGCGGCTACGACGACTGGCAACGACAACGGACGGTCGCACAAACTCCGGCCGCATTTCCTGAAACCGTCATGCGACCTTCCAAGAGCGGCCCGGCTCCGCGCAAGCTGAGCTTCAAAGAGCAACGCGAACTCGAATCGCTTCCCGGCCGCATCGATCAACTCGAAACTCAGCAAGCCGCCCTGCACGCCGTGATGTCCGCCCCGTCGTTCTACCAGCAACCGAAATCCGACATCGCCGCGACCAGTGCGAAACTCGAAACGCTCGAACGCGAACTCGCCGAGGTCTTCGCCCGCTGGGAATCCCTCGAAGCCGCCCGTTCGTAGCCGACCCTTCGTAGCCGCACTCGCCAGAGTGCGGGAAACCTGCGGAAACGCCCGCGTTCTGGCGAACGCGGCTACAACGCGAGCTGTTAAAGTCGACATGCTGACCCTCTATGTGGACGCCGACGCCTGCCCCGTGAAGGACGAGATCTATCGCGTCGCCAAACGCTATTCATTGCGAGTCATCGTCGTCGCCAACACCGCACTGCGAGTCCCCAACGATCCGCTCATCGAACTCGTCGTGCGTCACGAACCGGGACTCAACATCGTCGACGACTGGATCGCCGAGCAATCTGGCCTCAACGACATCGTCATCACCTCCGACATCCCACTGGCCGCCCGCTGCATCGCCAAGCAAGCCCGCGTGCTCGACCCGAAAGGCCGAGTCTTCACCGAACACGACATCGGCGAAACGCTCGCCATGCGCGACCTGCTCGACGGACTCCGCCAAGACGGAGTCGTCGGAGGCGGCCCGGCTCCGATGAACGCCAAAGATCGCTCCAAGTTCCTCTCGAAGCTGGACGAACTGATCAATGCCGTGCGGCGCGATCGAACGCCGAAATAAACTTCTCAGGCTGGCTGGTGATCATCAATCTCAAGCGGGGGCGGTGCGCGTCCTACGATCACGAATCGGTTTGAATGACGTTCTCCAACAACACGGCCGCGTCTTGGAAAGCTTGGACCTGGACGACAAGCGAAACGTCAGGTATTCGGCAGCCGCAACGCGAATTGCTACGCTCTTATGACCTTGCTCTGCCCACTCGAAACGATCCATGTTGAACTTCATTCCCGCATTACCGACGTTGGCCGTCTTCCCGGTTTTGGTTGGCCCATTGCAAACGCTGCTGGCGTTGTTGCCGGCGATCTTGCTGGGGCTGGGGAGCATGTTGTTCGCGGCGTTCAAGCCGGCGGGGTTCGTCAATCTGGTTCGGTTTTGTTGGCGACAGAAATTGTTCTTCGGCTGCGTCGCCGCCGTGATCGCCGGTTGGCAATACGGAGTCTTCGCCAAACTGTTCGAGACGCGCCGCTCGGCCAGCGAATCGGCCACGACAGACGGCACGAACTGGAGCACCTCCGGTGGCGGCCCGTTGCGATTGGGACGCGGGCCGGGTGAACTCGATCCCACCACCAGCGCGGCGGTTTGGAAGAACGATCGCGATGAGACAGTCTTCTCATCGCCAGCGGTGTCGGGTTCGCGAGTCTTCTTTGCGACGGCCACCGGCATGGGGCCGTTCTCGCCGGAAGGACGCGGCGCGATCGTTTGTGTTGAGGCGGAGACCGGTCGCGAAGTTTGGCGTTATGCCCCGAACGATTATCGCGCGACGTTCTCATCGCCGGTCGTGGCCGATGGCTGCGTCGTGTGTGGTGAGGGACTGCATCAGGTGAAGAACGCGCGCGTGACCTGTTTGGATCTGCTCGGCCACAAGCGATGGGAGTTTCAAACCGAGAGTCATGTCGAGGCGACCGCTGCGATCGCCGACGGAAAGGTTTTCATCGGAGCGGGTGCCGACGGCTTTTATTGTTTGGCTCTGGAACCGGCGGCCGACGGTCAGCCGCGAGTTCTCTGGCACTTGGACGCGGAGAAGTACCCGGACTGTGAATCGTCTCCGGCGGTCAGTGAGGGAGTTGTTTACTTCGGCTTGGGTGACGGCGGCTCGGCAGTCTGTGCCGTGGATGCTCTGACCGGAACAGAGCGTTGGCGGATCGAGACGCCGTATCCGGTGTTTGCTCCACCGACCGTTGCCGACGGCAAGTTGTACCTCGCGACGGGGAACGGCAATTATGTGCAGTCGGCGGCGGACCTGTTGGAGATGAAGCTGCAAATGCTCAAAGACGAAGGTGCCACTGAGCCGCAGCTCGCCGCCGCGAGAGAGCGGCTGCAACCGGCGGGAGAGGTCTGGTGCATTGACCTCGTGACTCAGCAGGTCGATTGGAAGTTTGCCGCGCGGGACGCGATCTTGGGGGACATCGTTCGGGGTGATGACTCGCTGTATTTTGGATCGCGCGACGGGCACTTGTATCGCGTGTCGCTCGGCGGCCAACTGCTGGAAAAGCACGATCTGCGCGAGCCGCTAGTTTGCTCGCCGGCTCTGGGTCGGAAGCACGTCTACGCGACGACCTCGACCGGCCGACTGTTTTGTTTGGACGCGAGAACGCTCAAGCCGGTGTGGGATGCGTCGCTCGGTGGCGGCGAGACTTTTGTCAGCTCGCCGGTCGTGGCTCACGGGCATGTCTATGTCGGCACGGCTCAGCAAGGATTGCGATGTCTCGGTCAGCCGGGCGATCCCGAACCGCCGCTCTGGTCGCGCGGCGAACGAGGTGGCCGAGCGGATGACGAGCCGATTCCGCAATCGCTGTCGTTGGCGTGGCAATATCCCTCGGTGAACGAATTGCCGTTTGAGGTCACTGCGCCGTTGATGCCGTTCGACGGAGCGATCTATGCGGCGGGAGTTCGCGAGGGTCGGACGGAACTCTTCAAGCTGTCGGGAGACATTGCGGACTCGTCCGCACCGCGGCTGTTGTGGTCGCATCCCTTCGATTCGAGTCCTTCGGCCGGTTCGATCCAAGTCGCGCCGGTCGCCTGCGGCAATCGCGTCTGCGTGGCCGAGATTGCGGAGCCGCTCGAAGGCAACGGCCGGTTGTGGTGTCTGTCGGCGGATGACGGACGGACTCTTTGGAAACAGCCGCTCGACGGAGATTCGGCGGGACTGGCCATCGACGCGAAGCAAGTCATCGCGTGGAGCGGCCCCGATCGACTGCAAAGTTTCAATCTGACAAACGGCAAGCCGGTGTGGAAAACGGACCTCACCGGCTCACAAGCCGTCGGAGCACCGACGATCGCGCACGGCCTCGTCTTCGCTGCGACGGAAACGCATCTCGTCGCGCTCGACGCGCCGACTGGGGTGCTGCTGTGGACAGTTCCGATCCGCTCGCTGCCGACCGCCGGCCCGTTCGTCGAACGCTGGGACGTGATCCTGCCTCACGTCGATCGGCACGCGCTGCACAGTCTGCTGGATGGTCGCTTCTGTTCCGATCGCCCGGCCGCGCGCGAGTCAGACGCCTGGCCGATCCCTGACGGACTTGGCCAGCCGGTCACTCCCAAAATCTCGCTGCGTCAACGAGTCTACTTCGGAACGTCCGACGGAGCGGTCGTCTGTCTGAGTCACAATTCCTCGGAGTAGTCGTCGTTCATCGCATCTGGCCGAACGCCGAATGCCGATAGCCGTTATCCTTTTTTCATCGAAATAAAAGGATAACGGCCATCGGCCATCGGCCATCGGCCATCGGCCATCGGCCATCGGCCATCGGCCATCGGCCATCGGCCATCGGCCATCGGCTTTCGGCTTTCGGCCGGGCAAATCTCGTCTGTTGGAGAAGAGTACAAATCGCTGTGAGTGATGAATCCGACAAACCGCTGGTGTTTCGCTTCGGACTCGGCGAGTCCGAATGCGATCCGGCGCGCACCGACGTCTTGGGAGGCAAAGGGGCGAGTCTCGCGGCGATGAGTCTCGCGGGATTCCCGGTGCCGCCGGGCTTCACGATCTCGGCCGCGTGCTGCGAATGGGCCGAGCAACACGGCGGCGAATGGCCGGCCGGACTGGCCGAGCAAGTTCGCGCCGCGATGAGTTGGCTGGAAGAAGTCACGGATCGCACGTTTGGGCGAGAACCAAAACCATTGTTTGTCGCCGTTCGTTCCGGCGCGGCGGTGTCGATGCCGGGGATGATGGACACGATCCTCAACTGCGGCAGCGATCCGGCCATCGAACCGTGGGACGCTCTGTGTCAGGCGATCAACGCGGTGTTCGCGTCGTGGCACAGCGATCGCGCGCGAGCGTATCGGCAACATCACGACGTGCGGGGCGTCGTCGGCACGGCGGTCAACGTGCAAGCGATGTTTGCTTCCGAGCGATCCGGCGTTTTGTTCACGGCCAACCCGAACGATCCCGCCGCGAACGAAATGTTGATCGAAGCCTCGTGGGGTTTGGGCGAAGCGGTCGTCTCCGGAGCGGTGACGCCGGACATCTATGTGCTCGATGCGGCAACGCTGGTCACGAAGCGCATCGTTCCCGGTGCGAGACCGGGCAACGAACCGGCTCTGACCGACTCGCAAATCTTGGAACTCGCCGAGCTGGGCCGGCGCGTCGAGTCGCACTTTCAAACACCGTCCGACATCGAATGGGGGATCGCCGATGGGCGAGTCGCTCTGATGCAGACGCGAAAGATTCGCGGCCTCGAACTCCTCGCCGACATCGAACGGGGGCGGCTGGAAGAGATCGCGCGATTACGCGCCCTGACGACAATCTCGCGACGGGGTACAGAGGAAAACCCAACCGTGTGGGTCGTTCACAATTTGTCCGAGACTTTGCCCGCTCCGACACCGTTGACGTGGGACTTGGTCCGCTGGTTCATGAGTGCGGCCGGCGGTTACGGGCAGATGTATCGGCTGCTAGGGCTTCGGCCGCAGGAGCGTGAACCGGGACTCGGCTTCTTGGAATTGATCGCGGGTCGCGTGTACGTCGATCCGCGGCGCGCGGCCGAGTTTCATTTCGGTCGGTTGCCGTTCGACTATGACCTCGACGAAATCCTGCGCGACCGCACGGCCATCGACCGGCCGCCGACACGTTTCAACTTCGATCGCACCGATTCGCTGTTTTTCTTCCGCTGTCCCGCAATGCTGTTCGGCCTGCTCCGAGGTGCTTGGCGGATGAAGCCGCCGGATCGAACCGCTGGTAGTCGTTTTGAAAACGTCGCCGTTCCGAAGCTGAATGAGTTCTTAACCCACGCGAGCCGCGTCGATCTCTCAAAACTTTCGACGCCCGACTTGCTGGCCGAACTGCGTCGTCGTCGCGACTTCGTGCTCGGCGAGTTCGCGGCGGAATCTCTGCTGCCTGGGTTCTTCGGCGGCTTGGCTCACGAACGATTGCGAGCGCTGCTGACTCAACTCTTCGGACAGGAAGTGGGGGAGCAACTCGTCGGACAACTGACGACCGGTTTGGCTAACGACATCACCGTCGAGCAAAACTTCGCGCTGTTCGAGGTCGCGGCTGGCCGACAGTCGCTCGACGATTTTCTGCAACGCTTCGGACATCGCGCGGCCAATGAGATGGAGCTGTCGCAATCTCGGTGGCGTGAGGATCACGACTTCGTGACGCGGATGGTCGAACGGTTTCGTGGATCGTCAGGACTGTCTCCGCGAGAACGTCATGCGGTTCAGGTCGAGACTCGGCGACGTGCCGAGTCTTCGTTGCCGACGTTGCTCGCGCAGGCGGGAGGCTCGTCGTTTTACGAGAGAATCGTTCACGACATGCGGATCGTCCAAGAACTGTTGCCGTACCGCGAGGTCGGCAAGTTTCATCTGATGCGCGGCTATGAAACTCTGCGAGCGGTGCTGGTCGAACTCGGTCGCCGCTGGGACATTGGTCGCGACGTGTTCTTTCTGCACGAGGCCGAGCTTCCACAGTACTGTGTGTTCTCTGAAGGCGATGATGGTTCCGCCGGATTGTGGCGCGACGCTCCGCGTCGCGATTCACGACGCGGAGCGTCGTGCCACAATGAGTCCGATCTCGCCGGCTGGGAAACGCGAATCGCGCATCACAAATTGCGTTGGCAGTCGTCGCAGAAGCTCTCGCTGCCGGACCTGATCGACTCGCGGCAGCTCGACGACTTCGGTCGTCCGCGTCCCGTCGCGGCACACGCGGAGCAGACTCAATTGGAATGCCGTCCGATTGCATCGGGGGCCGCTCGCGGAGTGGCTCGCATCGTGTTCGATCCGAGCGACGTGAGCGATCTGGGCAGCGATGCGATCTTGGTTTGTCCGAGCACCGATCCCGGTTGGACTCCGCTGTTCATTCACGCCAAAGGTCTGATCGTCGAACGGGGCGGAGTGTTGTCGCACGGAGCGATCATCGCTCGCGAGTTCGGCATTCCAGCCGTCGTGCTCGAAGCGGCCACGCAATTGATTCCCGATGGCGCGACGATTGAACTCGATGCGAATCGAGGCCTGATCGTGTTAGGGGCGACGCGATGAATCAAATCGGTGGGGCGATCATGAGCGTTGGCGATTCGCTGCTCGGCTGGCTGCTGCTATTGCCACGGGATGTGGCGTTGTTGGTCTTTGCGATTTTGACCGCGCTGCTGATGACGCTTGCGCGACGTTGGGTCACGAACCAAGACTTGCTGCGACGTTGTTCGGCCGACTTGCAGCAACTGAAACGGCTGATTCGCGACGCCAAGTCCGCCGGTGACAAACCTCGACGGCAACGGCTGCGGAGCACCGTGGCGATGGTCAAACAAATTCAGTTGGCCGAGGACATGAAGGTCTTGGCAGTCGTGCTGGTGCCGGTCGCCGCGCTGGCGATGTGGGCCGTCGAACGGTTGGATTACCGGCCTCCGCGGCTCGGCGAGTCATTGGTGGTCCGCGCGATCTTCCCGATCTCGTCCGTGGATGAGGTAACGCATCTCGTTCCGATCGACGGCGTCGAACTGCAATCGCCGGCGATTCAAATCATTCAAGCCGAACAGCAATCACCGCCAATCGGCTGGGCCGAGTGGACTCTGCGACCGACCTTGGCGACCGATGCTTTGACGCTAACGATTCGTCATCACGGCGAGTCGGCCGAGCATCCCGTCTCGCTCGGACGGCGAACGTACCTTCCACCGCAACTGCTTCACCCAAACGTCAGACTGAGCCGAACCGAAGTGCTCCTGCGGCGCTATTGTCCGCTGGGAGTGGACCTGAAGACCGACGCGATCGGACTGCCGCCGTGGATGCTCGGCTATCTGGTGCTGACGCTGTTGATCGTCCCCGGCCTGAAGCGTCTGCTGCGAGTCGCGTAAACTGGAGAGGCGAGATGTCAAATGTGGCTCGACGCTCCGCGTCGAGAATCGCGACGCGGAGCGTCGCGCCACAATGCGCACGCCGATGGCGTTGCGGTTAAACATCTCACTCATGACCTCAAGTTGCCGTTCGCCTCAAGGAGCATCTCATGCACGCGCTCGATCCGTTTCTGAATGAGCATCAGCAATTGACTCGGCGATTCTTTCTGAGCTTGAGCGCCGTCAGTGCGGCGACCATCGCCACGGCACCTCACGCCGCGCGAGCCAATGAACTCGCGCCGGAGTTGAACGAGGCGATCGGCAAGCTCGAATCGTTCATGACGCCGCTGGACAAGTTTCGTGACGTCTCGCGAGGCAAGCCGTTGCCGCATTCGCTGCCGCCGGAAAAGAAAACCGAAGTCGGACTCACCCGCGAAACCTGGAAGCTCGAAGTCACCTCGGACTCGGACAAACCGGCGCGGCTCAAGAAGACGATGACCAAGGCCGACGGGACGGCGCTCGATTTCAACGGACTGATGCAGCTCGCCGAGCAACATGCGGTGCGGTTCGCGAAGGTGATGACCTGTCTCAACATTGGCTGCCCGCTGGGGACCGGCATTTGGGAAGGGGTGCCGCTGCGCGAAATCATCTGGCTGACGCAGCCGGTCGAAAATCTGCGTCGCGTTTTTTACTACGGATATCACAACGACGACCCCGGCCAGATGTTTCGCAGCTCGCTGCCGATCGGCCGAGTGCTCGAAGATCCCTACGATCTGCCGCCAGTGATTTTATGCTACAAGCTCAACGGACAATTCCTGTCGCCTGAGCGGGGCGGGCCGGTGCGCGTCGTCGTGCCGGAGGCTTATGGATTCAAGTCGATCAAGTGGCTCAGTCATCTCGTGCTGACGAACCTCGCGTTCGCGAACGACACTTACATCGACGGCAACAACGACGTCGATAGTCCGCTCAAGACCTGGGCCGCGACGTTGTCGGTCCCGAAAACCGTCGCGGCCAATCAGCCGATCCCGGTGACAGGCTACGCTCAGGTCGGCATCTCGGGGCTGAGCAAAGTCCAAGTCTGGATTTGCCCGAAGGAGTCCGAGCCGGCGAACGATCCCCACTTCAAGACGGCGAACTGGAGCGACGCCACGATTCTCGATCCACCGCAGTCCTGGGGTGGCGACCTCCCCGACAACAGGATCCCCGCCGATACGCAGGGCTTCGATGCGAACGGGCGGCCGAAGACTTGGCCGATGCGGCTGTCGAAAGTTCATTGGGCCGCGCTGCTGCCGGGCTTGCCCATTGGCGAGTACACACTGCGCTCGCGCACGATCGACGAGAAGGGGATCGCTCAACCGATGCCCAGGCCGTTCAAAAAGTCCGGCCACGCGGCGATCGAGCAAGCGAGCTTGGTGGTGAAGTAGCCATGTCGGCACTCGGAGCGGTGATCGCTCGGGACTTAGAACCCGTCCAAGAACAACACCGCGTTTTTGTAAGGCGGGAAGATCCTGTCCGGCCGTCTCGTCGTCGACGACGGAACGGTCGCTCGGCTCGTTTGGCAGAGTATTTCGGAAAGACTCGCGTAAATGGCGAGCGAGATCTCCTGCGGTTCGCCAACATCCTTGACGCTTGAGGCAGTCGCCGGGATGCTCCGCCGTGATGAATTGCTGAGCGGGATCGTCCCTGGCTCACCTGGTTGAAACTCTGCCGTTGGAGAAACTCATGTCTGGAACATCCTCTGCTTCTGATCGTTGTTGGGTTGGATTTGACCTTGGCGGCACCAAGATGCTGTGCCTGGTCACGGACGATAAGTTTCATCCCATCGGGAAAAAGCGGCGGAAGACGCACAGTGAGGAAGACAACTCAACCGGCATGGACCGAGTCATCAGCACCATCGAGAAAGCACTGGAAGACGGGGGAATCGACAAAAAGCGATTGTCCGGCATCGGCATCGGATGTCCGGGAATGCTCGACCTGGATCACGGGATCGTGGTCGAGGCGGCGAATCTCGGCTGGCAGAACGAGCCGGTGAAAGAAAAGCTGGAGAAAGCGTTTGGTTGTCCGGCGGTGATCCTCAACGACGTCGATGCCGGCGTGTACGGCGAGTATCGCCTGGGTGCGGCCAAGGGAGCACGCACGGCGCTCGGCGTTTTTCCGGGGACCGGTGTGGGTGGCGGCATGGTCTATGAAGGGGAGATTTTTCGCGGGAAGAATTTTTCGTGCCTGGAAGTCGGCCACATGCAAGCGATCCCCGACGGTCCGCGCTGTGCCTGCGGGCGACTCGGTTGCCTGGAAGCGGTCAGCAGCCGCTTGGCGATCGCGGCGGCGTCTGCTCAAGCGGTCTTCCGTGGTCATGCTCCGCACTTGGCCAAGATGGCTGGCAGTGACTTGGCGAACATCCGCAGCGGCGTGTTAGCGGAAGCGATCAAGCAAGGGGACAAGGCGATCGAACAGATCGTCCGAGACGCGGCCAGTCACATCGGGACGGCGATTGGCGGACTGGTGCATCTGCTCGCGCCAGATGTGGTGGTGCTGGGAGGCGGCTTGGTCGAAGCCATGCCCGAGTTGTACGTCGAGCAAGTCTCCCTCGTCGCGAAGAAGTGGGTGCGGCCAACGTACGCCAAGACCTACGACGTCGTCGCCACGAAGTTAGGGGACGATGCTTCCGCGCTCGGAGCGGCGGCCTGGGCTGAGAAAAATTTCGGGAAGTAGCCGACTACTCTTCCATGACCTGCTTCTCTTTGGCGGCGGCTTCGTCGTTGACCGCGCCTTCAAACCTCTTCGTGAGGCTTTGAATTTCTTCTTTGGTCGCTTTGCAGAGGTCTTCGGTCAGAACTTTGTCTTTTTCGGCGTTGTCGGCGTGCTTGTTGGCGTCTCGGCGAACATTGCGGATGGAGACGCGAGCTTCCTCCGCAAATTCCTTGACGCGCGCGACGAGCTGCTTGCGGCGATCGGTCGAGAGCGGCGGGATGTTCAAGCGGATGACTCGCCCGTCGATCTTCGGGGCGAGTCCCACGTCACTGGACTGAATGGCCTTGCCGATCGCCGCCACGTTGGCCTGATCATAAGGACGGATCATGATCTGCTGCGGTTCCGGCACGCTGACCTGAGCAATCTGCTTGAGCGGCGTCTCCGAGCCGTAGACTTCGACGCGGATATTATCGACGAGTCCCGGTGTGGCTCGACCGGTGCGAAGCCCCTTGATCTGACCGCGAAAATTGCTCACGGCTTTCTCCATGCGCTCTTCGCAGTCCAACAGAATGTCGTCTTGATCCATGATCGGTCCTTTTCGTGGCACGGGGCGGGCGGAAACTTATCGGATCGGCAAACCGATGCAAGCATCGCTGTCAGGAGTCCTCCGCTTCGAGCACTGGCAAGTCGCCCCAGCATTCTTCCGATGTGCGGGCGACGACTCGCTTCACGGAAATCGCGTGACCCAGCAGGATCAAGCAGGAAACCACCACCACTACGGCACTGGTCAGCGCTGGACGAATCATGTTCTGAAGGCCGAAGACGATGAGAAAAATCAGTCCCACGGCGAACGCCAGAATAGCCGGCAACGCGCTGCCGTTGAGGATGTCTCGCAGGTGGTTGGGGCGCGAGAGCCGAACAGGCCAAGCCTCGCTGTCTCGAAAGAGATGCAGTCGCCGATTCAGCCAGATCCGCACATGCCGACGCGAGGCCAGAAATAGCCCGACGTGATTGACCACGAACGACAAGAGCATCCCGCCAATTCCGATCGTCACGGCGATTTCCACTTCTTTTTGCACGGGCTGATCGGTCACCACGGTCCAGAAACCGGCGAGCATCGGAAACGCGATGAAGGAAATCAAAAAGATTTTCAAGAACCCGCTCCCCAGCAGAAACCACCAAATGGTGTGAGACCTTTGAGGCTGCGGATCCACACGGCACAGCCAAGCCGCCGTGCGCCAGTCGTTCAGCCCGAACTTCAGACAGAACACCGCCACGCCAATCGCCGGGTGAGCGGTCAACTCTGTCACGAAGATCGCCACCGCTAACAGCAGCCACCACGGAACGTGCCAATGCCGACCGCTCGGCGTCGGTTCAATTTCAAAGATCTCACCAGGTCGCTCATTCTCAGTCATAGTTTTCAGCAGGCGTTTTTTCGGATGACGCTGATCGCGAGTCGGACGGATGGTAAACCTTCCGCCGCGATATGCCGAATGTGGCGGGACCATCAACGTCTCGTGATCTCGCTGGTCGCGATCAAATTGTGATGCGAATGCTGGCACTCGACCAGCGGCTTCCAATCATCACAAGCTCGCAACGTCGCGCCACATTGGGCTGCGACTCAACGGAAGGCCGGCCAATCGCGGAGCGTTTTCCACAACGGATAACCTTGGACTGCTAACAGCAGCACCAGTTCCGCCAGTGGCAACAGAACCGCGCAGCCAATCTTCAGCCACGCGCGAGCGGTCCTGCGGTCCTCAAGCCAATCGCGCGAGTGGACCCAACTGGTCAAAAGCAACGTCGCCGCTGGCACGAACTGATACACAAACGGTGCGTGAATCTCCCACAACAACCACGACCATCCCGCCAACAACGCCGACAACACGCTCGCCAAAAACAACGACGTCAGCGGACTGCGGATCAACTGAGCCAAACACTGGCCGGCCGCGTAGCCCTGCAATGCTCCCACCAGAGCAAAGCCCACCGCCTGCCAGTGCCAAGTCGGTTGGTGTAAGCCGAGCGTGCCGCCTGCGAGCAACGCCAACAACAGAACCTGCGGCAACCAGACCGAATGCTTGCTCAGCCAAATTCCCGTTGGCGAACTGCCCCGATCCGACAAGAACCGGAACAACCCCTGCCGCTGATCGTGATGAAACGCCCACACGCCCCACAGCGTCGGCAGCACCGTCAACATGATCGACAAGATGCTGAGCAGTCCCATCACAAGGGAGTGGACGATGCTCGGCACATAGCCGCCGTGGCGTGCGATGTACGATTCCGACACTTCCATCATCAACCACGGCGCGAACCCGATCGGCAGCAAGCACAACCAATATCGAGCTTCCCGCCACTCGCGCCACAACAGTCGGCCGAAGGCTCTCATTCCGGCTGACGGCGATTGTTCAAACCACGCCACGTCGCGACGGGACACCAGCTTCTTGGCCGCATCGCCGCGCCAGACTTTCTTCCACCAAGGCCGCTCGTTGAGCCACCGCTCGGCCAGCCAGCATTCGATCACCAGCAGCGACATCCCCAAGAGCAACCACCACGGCATCAGCCCCTCGGCACCCAACGGTCGAGAGTGATTGTGGTCGATCGCCCAGACTGTCATCGCCAGTAACGTCGAAGTGATGGCCACAACGCCCGCACACGCGACGAACGCCAAGAACACCGCCGGCAACACGCGACGAGTCAGCATCGAAGCTCCCAAGCTAATGACTCCCGTCATCGTCACCGCCAGCAGCAGACCGAATCCAGGTTTGCCGTTCAGGGGCAGATCGGTCCCCACCAGACCGAGCGTCGTCAGCAACACCAGACTCGTCAGCGTCACGATGCTCAATTGACTGACGGCCAACTTCGCGGCGAGCACCGCATCGGCAGGTGCCGAGATCCGCCGCAACCAATCGTGAGTTCCGTCCTCTCGTTCAATCGCGAACGAGATCGCTCCGCAGCCCAACGCATGGAGCAGCGGCAGCAAGATGGCGATCACCACAATCGTCGAGTCGCGAGTTTGCGTATCACGAAACATCAGCCAGGCGAGTCCATCCAGCAACGCCACGATCCCCAACACGGCCAACCAGAAGTCGCGCGCCGCCATCAGTTCTTTCCAGGCCATTCGCCAGAAGACTCGCCACCAGCGTTGCGATCCAGTGAGACCGAATTGATCGAGCAGATTCCAGCGCGCGGTACGAATCTGCAGCGCCAACACAACGGGCAAATCCACGAGGACCAAACTCAGGGCGGCATTGCACTGCCAGCGATACTCCATCGTCAGCCAATCGAACTGATCGAACCCAGTTGCCCACAATGCCCACAGCGGCAGACACAACACGCCCGACAGAGCCAGCGCGCTCCAGACGGATCGCGACCACTGCGACACCAACAACGACACCGCCAACGTGAGCAACACCACCAACAGATACCACAAGGTCGGCTCACCGAGTTCGGCGATTCGCAACGGCAGCCGCAAATTGGCCGCTAACGAAATGCTCAGCCCCGACATCAACACCGAGCCGCCGACACCCACCAACCATTTGCTCCACACCACATCGCGGGCCGACGCGCCGACCGACTTCAACAGCTCCCAAGTCCCGCCCGAAAACTCCTGAGCGAACGCCCGAGCTCCATAGATCAGCGCGAACAACGCCGGCCCCGCATGAAGCAACAACGCCGGTGCCGATTTGATCGCCTGCCGATTCACCAACGCCGCGGAGCAGACCGTCACGAACGCGATCGCTCCCCAGACGTTGAACGCCTCGTTCATTTCCTTCCAGACGAGCCGCCGAAAGCTGCCACCGCCACGCGACCAAATCGCAGCCGGATTGGTGTCTGACAAATCGGAGTTGGGAAGTGTTGCTGACATGCGGACCTCGGAAAAGAACGGTAGCCTGACTCTGAGGTGATGAATAATCCTGATTGAGGAGGGCAGACATGGAAAAGTGATCGGGCGGGATTCGTGACGCATGAGGCCCGAAGGGTCGTCGCTCGATAGCCCAGGGCGCTAGCCCTGGGGCCGGGATTTGAATGCGTTTCGCAAGCCCCGAAGGGGCGTGACTCGCACGAACGTCAAACGGGTCACGCCCCTTCGGGGCTTAGAATCGGTGGTTACGCTGCGACCCCAGGGCTAGCGCCCTGGGCTTTCGAGTCACGCCCCGTTGGGGCTAATACCACGCAACAAACAGCCCCCGCTCGCCTGGCGGCCTCAGGACTTCAAAACTTCCACAAAGATGTCTTCCAGCGTCGGTTGCCGAACGGAAAAGTCGAGGAGCTGTCCCTCGTCGCGCAACGCGGTCAGTCGCGATTCCTCGGCACCGCGCAGAAATACTCGCCACTGCCGGTCACGCTGATGCTGACTGATGATCGCGCCACCGAGATCGGGCAATGCCGTCGCTCCGTTGCCGAGCGTCAGAGTCACCTCACGCACCTCCGCTTTGAGTTTGTCGAGCCGCTCGACCAGCAACAGTTCCCCTTGCCGGATGATCGCGATCACGTCGGCGATCCGTTCGACCTCGACGATCTGATGACTGGAGAGCAGCACCGTCCGACCGCGCGCGGCGACATCCACCATGCTCTCCAAAAACTCGCGACGCACCACCGGGTCGAGTCCCGATGTCGGTTCGTCGAGCACCAGCAACTCCGGCTCGTGACCCATGCACAGCGCCAGCGACACCTTCGACCGCATCCCCTTCGAGAGCGTCTTGATCTTCTTGTCGATCGGCAGTCCGAACTGGCCGACGTACTCGCAGAATCGCTGATAGAAACCGTCGGCGTAAAAACCCGCCGCGAACCAGCCGATCTGTTCGATGGTCATCCATTCGTACAACGCCGGCCGATCGGGCACATAGCCGACACGCTGCCGAATCGTCTGCCCGTGAGCCTGGCTCTCCAACCCGAAGACGTGCGAGCTGCCCATCGTCGGGTCCAACAAGCCGAGCAAGATTCGAATCGCCGTCGTCTTGCCCGCGCCGTTGTCGCCCAACAACGCCACGACCGAACCCGGTTCCGAAGACAATGTGAAGCGGCTCAGCGCGACTTGCTTGCCGAACCGCTTCGTGACTTGATCCCAGCCAAAGACCGCGCTCATTTGTTTGCTCCCTTCTGAGACGAACGGCAGGGCGTAAGTAACCCGAAGCGTCAGCGAGGGCGAGGACTCTTAAACGCGGCAAATCCCGGATTCCGAATCCTGTGGAGTGCTCGCCCTCGCTCACGCTTCGGGTTACTTATTTGTTGCCACTCGCCTTTGTTCGTTTCCCTTTCGATGACCGTTCCAGCCGAGCCAATTCTTCCTCGACCAGTTCACGAATCTCACTCGTCTCCAGCCGGCTGCTCTGAGCTTCCTCCAGGACATGCCGAACTCGTTCGCGCAACAGTCCGAGCCGTTCCTTCTCACAATGTGCGACCGCGTCCGCAGTCACGTTCAAGCCGGTGCCGCGCACGGCTTCCAAGATCCCCTCGTTCGTCAGGTCGCGATAGGCCCGCACGACGGTGTTGGGATTCACCGCCAGTTCTTTGGCCAGTTCGCGCACCGAGGGGACCATGTCGCCCGGAGCCAGCGTTCCGTGAGCCACCGCGAACTTCACCTGCCGCACGATCTGATCAAAGATCGCCAAACCGTTCGTGGGATTGATGGAGAAAAACATGGTCGCGGCCTCGAAGTGTTCTATCGTGGTAGAACACTAAAACAAGTCGCGGCGATTGGCAAGCGAACGCCATGCGAAACGGGGCTGGACCCACTCGTCCCCACGCTCCGCGTGGGAACGAGTGCGCGGAGCGTGGATAACAAGCGGACTCAAGTGAGTGCCAGTCGGCGAGCACTGTGCTGCTCACTCACATGCCCGCTCGGCGCTTCAACGCTTCCGACGGAGCCAATCGTAAGCGGCCGATCGACATCTTCTCCAGCGCTTCGACGATCTTTCCAAAGCCGATCGTTTCAGCGTATCGCATCGGGCCGCCTCGGAACGGCGCGAAGCCGGTGCCGAAGACCATCGCCAAGTCGATGTCCTCCGGCTTCGAGACGATCCCCTCGTCCAAGCAGCGCGCGGCTTCGTTGATGATCGGATAGATCATCCGCTGCGTCAGTTCCTCGCGCGTCAGTCTGCTGCTTTGAACTGCGGACGAGCCGGATTGTCGGACCTTCGCAATCGCGCGGACGACGGCCGGATTCAGTTTCTTCTTCGAGCCTTTGCCAACCAGCAAGGACTTCGCGGCCTTGGGTTCCGTGGTCGCGATCACTTTCAAGGCGGTCCACAACGGCGCGGGCTGCATTCGCTCTCCGTAAGCCGCGTGCATGTTCGCCGCGACGTGTTGACCAACCTCCAAGCCGACGAGGTCCGTGAGTGCAAGCGGTCCCATCGGCATACCAAACGCGACGGCCGCTCGATCCAGTTCCAGTGGGTCGTCCACTTCTAACAGCAGCCAGCCCGCCTCATTCATGTACGGCGAGAGCAGCCGATTGACCAAGAAGCCCGGACAATCCTGGACGATCACCGCCGTCTTGCCCAACCGCTGCGTCAGAGCGAACGCCATCGCCAACGCGGCGGGACTGGTCTGATCCGTGCGGACGATTTCGACCAGCGGCATTTGATGCGGCGGATTAAAGAAGTGCAGCCCGACAATCCGCTCGGGATGCGGGACGCCTTGTGCGATCTCGCTGACCAACAACGAACTGGTGTTGGTCGCCAGCACGGTGTTCGAGGAAGTCGCCTCGGCCAGTTCGCGGAAGACTTGCTGCTTGATCGGCAGGCTCTCGACGATCGCTTCGAGGATGAGGTCGGCATTCTTCAAACCGGCGAAGTCGGATGTCGGCCGCAAGCGATCGAGCGTGTCGCTGGCCTGCAACGGGGTGATGCGTTTGCGTTGCAGGTCGGAGTTGATGAGCTTCCGCGCGGTCGCAATCCCCTTCGCGAGGAACTCCGGTTGAATGTCCTTCAGCCGAGTCCAGATTCCCTTCTGAGCCATGAGCAGCGCGAGACCGGCTCCCATCGCTCCCGCGCCGAGGACTGCGGCGTTGCGTGGCGTCGGCGGCTCGCCTGCGTTGCGGTTGTCATCGTCGCTCTGACTCAGGCGAGCCGCCTGAGCTACGGGGCGAGTCGCATGAGTTACGAGGGGCGGCCGCTTCGCGTCTTCTTGCAGGAAGAACAGACGCAAGCATTCGCGAGTGACGGGTTCATCGGCCAGTCGTCCGATGGCGGCTGACTCCGCCGCGAAGCCGACTGTCGGAGGTTTTCGAAATCCAGCTCGCAGCGTTTCAATCGCCGCGAACGGAGCCGGGTAATGCCCTTGAGTTTCTCGTCGCACGGTTCGTTCCGCTCGTCGGAATACGAAATTCCGCAGCGGCGGAAACGCTTCGGTCAGCCGAGCCAGCAGCGATCGCTTCGGACGTTGGAAGATCGCTCGCGCCGTGCCGAACTTCTTGACAGTGTGCAGCACTTGCTCACCAACGAACGGCAGGGCCTCGACCGGCACCATGTCATGCACCAGCCCCTTCGACCGAGCTTGCCGACCGCTGAGAACTCGACCGGTCAGAATCAACGGTAACGCTTCGAGCAGCCCGACCAACTTCGGCAGCCGCACCGTCCCGCCCCAACCGGGGATCAATCCCAGCTTCACCTCCGGTAGACCGAGCAGCGTCTTCACATGATCGTCCGCGATGCGATATCGGCAGGACATGGCGAATTCGAGTCCGCCGCCGAGACACGCTCCTGAGATCAACGCGACCGTCGGCACGGGCAGCGCTTCGAGTTGATTGAAGACGCGCTGTCCCAGTTTCGACATCTCGACCGCTTCGGTTCCGCCGGTCAGCGACTTCATTTCCGTCACGTCCGCGCCGACGATGAAGCTCCCGGACTTGCCGCTGAGGAACATCACGCCGCGCACCGTTGGAGTCCGTTTGATCGCGGCGAGCAACCGTTCGAGTTCTTCGAGCATCGCCTGCGAGAGTGCGTTCACCGACTTGTCGCGCCGGTCGATGCGGACTCGCAACCAGCCGCCGTTACCGAGTTCCGCGTGCCACATCACCGCGTCAGGGAGCAGCATCGAGTGTGTCGCGATCGGCGATTCTAGAGTCGTGGTTGTCATGGCGAAGACCTTAATGAGTAGCCACGCTCGCCAGAGCGTGTTGAAAACGTTGTTTAACCGCCACGCCATCGGCGTGCGCGCGAACGTAAGTCGTTATTCCTCGATCCGCCCACGCCGTTGGCGTAGGGGTTAAACAAGAGTGATCTCACGCCGTTTCGACGACCACTGCTCCACCTTGCCCGCCGCCGATGCAGAGTGTGGCCAGTCCGCGCGACAAACTACGGCGGCGGAGTTCGTGCAGCAGTGTGAGGATCAAGCGTGTGCCGGTCGCGCCGACGGGATGTCCCAGCGCGATCGCTCCGCCGTTGACATTGACTCGATCGAGGTCGAGCGAGCCGAACATGGTGAGGTCGCCGCTGGCCGAGGCACAGGCGGTCGTCGGAGACTCGAACCCGCGACGGCACGCGAGAGCTTGAGCAGCGAATGCCTCGTTGAGTTCGACCAACTGCATGTCGCTGAGCTTGAGGCCGGTTTGCTGTAAGACGCGCGACGTGGCGAAGACCGGGCCGAGTCCCATGCGAGCGGGATCGCAACCGGCGTAGGCGTAATCGCGAATGCGGCCGAGCGGTGTCAGTCCCCACTCGCGAGCGGTGTTCGCCTCGACGATCAACAGCGCGGCCGCGCCGTCGGTGATTTGGCACGAGTTGCCAATCGTCACGCTGCCCCAGCGGCGATCGAAGTACGGCTTCAATTTCGCCAGCGAGGCCAGTGACTGATCGGCTCGGAAGCCGTTGTCTTGCGAGATCGGTTTCACTCCGCCCGCGCGATCCTCGACATAGACCGTCATCACTTCCGAAGCGAGTCGATTCTCTTTCCAAGCAGCGGCGGCACGCTGATGACTGCGAAGCGCGAATTGGTCCTGCTCTTCGCGGGTGATCAGAAACTCGCGAGCCAGCTTCTCGGCCGTGTCGCCCATCAGCAGTCCGGTGACGGGATCAGTCAGTCCCAGCTTGATGCCGATTTGCGGAGTCAGATCGCTCAGCCGAAACGAGGCGAACGCTTTGAGTCTTTGCCAAGCGGACTTCGCGGTGCTCAGCCGCAGCAGCTTGTCGGCGAACTTCTTGGGATAGAAGAGCGGGATGTGGCTCATCGAATCGACGCCGACCGCGACCACGCATTTGGCTCGGCCAGAGACGACGCGGTCGAACGCCTGCGTGACGCATTCAAATCCGCTGGCACAGTTGCGATGGACAGTGTGAGCAATTTTCTCGCGAGGGATGCCGGCTCGCAGAGCGATCACTCGGCCGACGTTCGCAGCATCCACCGGACTGGCGACGTTGCCGCAGATCAACTCATCCACGCGAGCGGGATCGAGGTTCGCCCGGTCGAGCAGCTCTCTGACCGCCAGTCGTCCGAGTTCCTGAGCCGGAAGCTGATTGAAAACGGTTCCCGCTTTCACGAACGGAGTCCGCACACCTCCGACGATAATCGCTTCTGGCATGATGCCCTCGCTGGCAAAGATGAGTGGCGAGTCCTCCAAGACTCGCACGCGATGTGACGATGAAGTTTAGTCGATGAAGTTGAAGAGCCGCGACTGTTAGAGCCAGCGAGGGGACAACGGCGATGTTTAACCGCTACGCCAACGGCGTGCGCGGTTCGTGATTGCGACCACTATCCCACAGCGGCGCGCACGCCGTTGGCGTAGCGGTTAAACATGTCTCAAGAGGCCGCGTGAGGCATAGCGAGCGGTGATCGACCCGGACATTGAACCGCTCCCTGACGGTCGCGGCTCCAAAACTTCACAGCCTCGAACCGCTCCCTGACGGTCGCGGCTCCAAGACTTCACCTTCTACGGGCAAGCCGCGAGCGATCCGCATCTCGCGAACCTTCTCGACAACTTCTTGGATCAGTTGGCCGTTGCGTTCCAGCGATTGAAACTCGCGGACATTCGCGAAGAAGTTGGCACACACGGTCGCGATTGCGACGAGCAAATGCCAAGTACTCGCGGGGAGTCCCATCCAGCCGGAAAACCCCAGTCGCGCGGCGGGATCGGCGGCCGCTCCGAACCCGATGGTGATCAACAGCAACAGCAGGCTCCCGGTCATCCAGGGCAAGAAGCCGTACTTCAACCGCCGGCTTTCGAGCCGCCAGTGATCGTCGAGCTGATACGCCTTGCTCACATCCTCGATCCAACGGCCCGTCCCCATGAAGTAAGTCAGTACGAGCGCATGAACCAGCGCGGCGCAGACCAAGCCGGTCAGCGCCAGCATCAAATGCCAGGAGACGAGCGATTGCGATTCCAGCGACCGCGGGTCGCCGATGTTGAGGCCGAGACCGAACACCGTCAGCAACAGCAGCGTGCTGGCGGAAGCCAGAGTCAAGAAGATGCGCGTCATGGGGGTCTCGTTCGTTGTTGCGGGAAGCCGGAGTTTCTCGTGACAACACTTCGAGTTGTCAGGCCCGCCGTCGTCATTCGACTTTCTTCCGCGTCTTGGTTGTCTTCTTGGCTGGCTCTTTTTTCACAGGTTCTTTTTTCGCGGGTCGCACGGTCTCTTCGTTGGTGGTTTCCTTCTTGCCTTCGCCGACCGACATGAATGCCAAGCCGACGAACAGGGCCAGCACGCAACCGCCGGCGATTCCCGACGCCCACCAAGTTGAGGCCGGCGCGCGGCGAACGGTCGGCGGGAGTGACGACGGCGGATCGGACGCCTGCGCACTGAGTTGATCGAGAAACATGTTGAGCGTGTTGTCTGGCTCGACTCCATCCAAGTTTTCGGCCGCGACTTCCGTCGCGGGATCGGATGGCTCGGCCGGCTTATTCATGTCGAGCGAACCCAGCTTCGCGGCCAACTCGGCGGGAGTCTGAAAGCGTTCATTCGGATCGAGACGCAACATGCGAGCGACGATCTCATTCACGGCGGCAGGCACATCGGCTCGCAGCGATGAGACAGGCGGTGCGACGGCCGTTGCGCGGGCCATTAGCTTTTCCATGATGGTGCCGCCGGGAAACGGAAGCTGGCCCGTCAGCAGTTGAAACAGCGTGCAGCCGAGTCCGAACAAGTCCGCGCGAATGTCCGATTCCTTCGCGTTGCGTGCCTGCTCCGGCGCGATGTAATCCGGCGAACCCATGATCACACCCGTCTGCGTCGAATGGCCATCGGCTTCGGTCTCGCTGACCAGCTTCGAGAGTCCGAAGTCCATGATCTTGGCGTGCGGCTCGCCGGTCTGCGGGTTGACCGTGACCATGATGTTGGCTGGCTTGATGTCGCGATGCACCATTCCCAGCTCGTGAGCCTGCTGCAATCCGAGCGCGACTTGCCGGATGACTTCGCACGACCAACTGACCGGCAGCGCACCGTACTTCTTCAGCCACGCCTTGAGATCGCGGCCTTCGACATAATCCATCACCAGGAAGTACCGGTCGCCGATGCAGTCGGCGTCGATGCACGCGACGATGTTGGGATGACTGAGCGCGGCCACCGACTGAATCTCGCGCAGGAATCGCGACACCGCCTTCTCGTCGCGGACCAATTCTCTGGCCATGACTTTCAACGCGACGATCCGTTTGACCGAGCATTGTTCGGCCTTGAAGACCGCTCCCATCCCCCCGGTGCCGATCACGTCCAGCAGCTTGTATTTGCCGAGAAACAAGCGGTGATGCCCATTGAGCAACTGCTGCGCTTGCCAGCTCGTGACCCAATCCCGTTTCAGGAGCCACTTGGCCAGACCGCGCGCTTCCGTGAAATCTTTCACCGCCTCGCGCGCGGCCAAGAGCTGCTGTTGCGAGAGCAGATTGCTCTTCTTAAGCAGCTCAAAGAACTCACGAATTTTAGTAACGGCAGGCATAGACGACGGGTGTTGAAATCCTGGGCGAGGTTTTTGTGGGGGCGGATCATAGTGAGCACTCACGTCGGCGGAAGACTGAATGCCACGGGCCTCGGATCACGCGTTGGAGTGCCTTGTCCCACGGATAAGCAAAGCAGCCTGTGACCAACTCAGACTCCCAACCTAGATCGAGACGTCTCTTTGTTTCTGCTCTCACATCATTCTGCCCACCCATCATTCTGCTCGTCGGAATCAGCAGAATGATGGGTGAGCAGAATGATGTGAGATTGTTTGGCGTCTTCCCAATCGGAACTCGCCTATGTTTTGGTTGCGGCTCCGCCGGGCCAAGTCTCTGCGTTGTCAGAACGGTTTCGTTCAACGCAGAGATGCGGATCGCTCCATTCAAGTCGCGAAGCCGCGCGCGATTCGTCAGACTCCGGCCCAGGAAGGAGCCTGACGCATGAACTCGGAGTTGCCCGGCATTGACGCGAATTGGCTGCGGCGCTTTCGAGCGGCGTTGCGACGCTGGCACGCCAAACACGGACGCGACTTGCCGTGGCGAAACTGCCGCGACCCTTACACCGTCTGGATCAGCGAGATCATGCTGCAACAGACAACCGTCGCCGCCGTGAAGCCGTACTTCGAGCGATTCCTCCAACGCTTCCCCAACGTCGCCGCGCTGGCCGCCGCCGATGAAGCCGATGTCCTGCGATTGTGGGAAGGACTCGGCTACTACAGTCGCGCTCGCAATCTGCGGAAGGGGGCACAAGCGATTGTCGCCAACGGCGGCGAGTTCCCTCAGTCGGTGGACGAACTGCTGCCACTGCCCGGCATCGGTCGCTACACGGCGGGAGCAATCGTTTCGTTTGCGTTCGATCGGCCCGCCCCAATCGTCGAAGCCAACACGCTGCGGTTGTACTCCCGCCTGCTTGGACTTCGTGACGACCCGCGATCAACGGCCGGACAACGCCTGCTGTGGTCCTTCGCCGAAAAGCTCATCGCGACGAAATCGCCCGCCGAGTTCAATCAAGCGTTGATGGATTTGGGAGCAACCCTCTGCACGGCCAACGACCCGCGCTGCGACGAATGTCCCGTCGCATCCTGCTGTCGAGCGTTGGCCGAACAAGCTCAGGCCGAGATCCCCGTTCCGCCTCGTCGCCCGCAAATCACTGAAACGCGCGAAGCCTACGTCGCCATCGAGTCATCCGGCAGGTACTTGATCTATCGGAGACCCGAAGGTCAGCGATGGGCGGGACTCTGGGACTTCCCCCGATTTGAAGTCCCGCTCACCAAGGTTCGGACGCTCCTCGAACGCCGTATCGCTGACGAGTTCGGCCCGTGCGTCACGATCTCCGAGCGACTGGCTCAGTTCAAACACAGCGTGACTCGATATCGCATCACGCTCGATTGCTGGCTGGCAAAGACCGCTGGCTCTGACGATCTGACAACGAAACTTCCAACCGCGTGGGTCGCACCGTCGGAGTTCGCCAGCTACCCGTTCTCGACCACCGGACGGCAGCTCGCGGAGTTGCTGAATCGCGCGACGGTCGCAATGACGGTAGCAATTCTGCCACCCGAAGCGTGAACGAGGGATGTTGCCAATAAGCAACAGGACGGTCTCGGCACGACCGCTGGTCTGGCCGGTTGGGAGAAACTGGCGCGCGGACGCACTTCTGCCTGATTTGTTCTCGAATCGTGTGCCACGTTACGGCGTGAACTCACTGAAGAAACGAGTCACAGCCTCGGAGTGACCAGTCTACTTTGGCTCGCGCATCTCGTTCGCGTGAGAGGCCGCATGATTCGACCAATGACTGCTGCTGACGTCCCTGAGATTCCGCGCTTGCTGGCGACCGAAGACGGCACGCACGCAGAGCCTTCGCCGCACTTGTGCGCGGTCATCGAGAACTTGCTGCCGAGACTGTTCTTAAACACGCCGCACGCGGACCCGGAACTGCCGGGACTCGTCAGTGTCGGCGATGACGGCCGGCTGACGGGAATGATCGGACGGATCACTCGCCGCCTGGAGTTTCGCGGCCGACCGATTCGCGCGGCAGTTGCCTGCGAACTGTTCGTCGATCCCGCGCATCGCTCACAGATGCTGGGAGTGAAGCTGCTCAAGAAGCTGATGGCCGGGCCACAGGACTTGCTGTTCTCGGATATTGCCAACGAAACCTCACGCAAAATTTGGACGGGACTGGGAGGCACGATCGCGTCGTGGTACGGACTGACGTGGGCCAAGGTGCTGCGTCCCGCGCAGTTCGCGCTGTCGATGCTGAGCGAACGGCGATTCGGCCAGTTGACTCGCTGGGGCCAACCGTTAGCCATGCTCACTGACAAAGCGTTCTACAGAGCCCCACGCAGCTTCACTCAACTTGCACCGCCTCCGCGCGTCGAATCCGAACCGCTCAAGCCCGAACGCTTCTTAGAGCTTTTTCCGCACTTCAGCGCGATGGACGAACTCCGTCCCGTGTATGACCGCGAGACCATTGATTGGGTTTGGTCTCGGCTCGATTTCATGTACGCCGCCGGGCCGAGCGAACCGGTGTTGGTGAAGTCGCCGCGCGGAGAACCGCTGGGCTGGCACATCTCGCAGATGACCGACACACGGATCGTGCGCGTGTCGCAAATCGCCGCGCTGCCGAACACGTTCGGAACGG
This sequence comes from Planctomycetaceae bacterium, assembly GCA_046156195.1. Taxonomy (GTDB): domain Bacteria; phylum Planctomycetota; class Planctomycetia; order Planctomycetales; family Planctomycetaceae; genus SXKJ01. The sequence continues at coordinate 31,385 of JBJXEX010000352.1, forward strand.
TGCTGGATCATCTGCTGCACCAGTCCGCCGAGCGTGGGGCGGTCGCCGTCAGCGGCCGAATCATCCCGCGCTTTCTGCAAGCGTTCTCCGATCGCAACTGCCTCATCCGTCGCCGGAGCACGCACACGTTGATTCATTCGCCGGATCGGGACTTGATCGACTCCTTTACAACAGGCCGAGCCTTTCTCTCACTCTTTGAAAGCGAAGGTCCGTTGCAGATTTGGATCAAGTCGCCACTGGCGCTGGCACGATTGCAGTCGCAGGACACTCTCAAGCCGGACGAGCACCTCACGGCGGAAGCGATTTGCGTTGAGCACAAACAACCTCACCTGAAGACGCACGCGGCACGCGTGCTGGAGCGATAACACGCACGCGAGCCGCGTGCGCTACAAGGAAACCACCATGCCGAAACTTCTGCACGATCTCTGGTCACCACATGTCGCCGCTCGGCCGGACGGGATCGCCGTCTGCTGGAAAGACGAAAAGATTCCCTACGGCGAACTCAATCGGTTGGCGAATCAACTGGCTCACACGCTGCGGGCGCATGGCTGCCAATTCGGAGACCGAGTGGCCGTGCTGATGCCGAATTCGGCGAACGCACTGTTGGCGATCCTCGGCACGTTGAAGGCGGGGTGCATCGCGGTGCCGATCGACGTCACGACTCCGGTCGCTCAAGTTTCCAATCTGCTCAATGACTGTCGGCCGACGATGATTCTCGCGGGACGCTTTGCACGATCGTTGCTCGACCAAGTGTTGTTCAACGAATACTCCCCGTACTTCGTCGGGACACTCGAAGCCCTGCCAATGGAAGGGGAATACTTCGCGACGGAGTTCTCCGGCATGAACATCCTCCGCCAATCACAAGTGGCTCCGGCATGTGGAGCGACGACTCATGCTCCCGCGTTGCTGTTCTGCCACGGTGGAGAGTTGGCCTGTGACGTCAGCTCCCCCACCAACCAGCCGGTCTTCCAGGCGTTGGCCTCGGCCCCGCATCGTCCGACCGTCGTGACTCACGCGGACGTTTTGGCCTTCCTGGCCGCGCGGCACGAGCTTCCTCTCACTGAGTTCGATCGCGTGGTGGGACTGCCACTGCATTCTCCACTGGCCGTGGCCGAAACCTTCGCGGCACTCGCGGCGGGCGCGGAATTGCACATCGTGCCGTCAGAAACTCTGGGCCGGCCCCGACAGCTCGCCGCATTTGTGCGAGCCCGCGAAATCACCGAATGGTGTACCAATCACGGTTCGCTCTCCGAATGCCTTCAGAGCGACGAACTCCGTGACGGCGATTTGCCGGCGCTAAAACACCTGCTCTGGTCGGGCCAAGCTCTGTCGGCGGACGTCCTGCACGAGTTGATGCAGCGGCTGCCACTGACTCAGTTCGCACGCATCGTGGCCGGCCCGATGACCAAATTCGGCGGCCATTTCTCGACCGTCACGAGCGTCCCGGAACGGGAACCGATCCTGATGGCCGAGCCACAAACGGCGTTCGCGATGGCGTAGTCGCAACATCGCCATCATCGCCGCGCGTGATTAGCCGAACGCTCCACACGGCCCAATCCCACGAAAGGGCCGCCATGAACGACTCAAGAAAGGGGATGACGGTCACATCGGCATCGGACCAGTGGAATTCAGACCGACGGTTGCCAAGAATGCGTTCGGTCTCGATCTCCCACTCATTGTCTCACGGCCGCGAGGTTTGCCATGTCCCTTCCGAATGAAATTGCTCGACGTGCTTTTCTGCAGACCACTGGAGTCAGCCTCGGTTCGATGGCACTGAGTTCGTTGCTCACGAGCGACGGTGTCACCGCCGATTCGTCCGGCAAGCAAGTTCCGAAATGGTCCGGCGTCTTGAATCCGCCGCACTTCGCTCCGAAGGCCAAGCGAATTATATGGCTCTATATGGCTGGAGGTATGACTCATATTGATACATTCGATAATAAGCCTAAGCTCGCCGAACTTCACGGACAGCCGATGCCGGAGTCGATCACCAAGGGACAGCAGATCGCTCAGTTGCAGGGGCAGAAGCTGAATTGCTTTGCGCCGCAACATCCCTTCAAAAAGTGGGGCGAGTCCGGTCAGTCGATGGCCGAGATTTGGCCGAACCTCGGAGCGAAGTGCGCCGATGAGCTGTGCGTTGTCCGGTCCCTCTCGACCGATGCGATCAATCACGACCCGGCTCACACATTCATGAACACCGGCACGATGACCCCCGGCCGCCCGGCAATGGGATCGTGGTTGCTCTACGGCCTCGGAGCGGAGTCGGAAAGTTTGCCGGGCTTTGTCGTGATGGTTTCGACCGGCAAGTTCGGACAGAAGCAACCGATCGCCGCGCGGCAGTGGCATTCGGGTTTCCTGCCGGGGCAGTTCCAAGGAGTGGAGTTCCGCGGCACGGGAGATCCGGTGCTGTATGTCGGCAATCCCAAGGGAGTGACCCCCAAGCGGCAACGCGACGTCGTGGATGCCGTGCAGGCCCTCAATGGCCTGGCGAATGAATCGCTCGACGATCCCGAAATCGCCACGCGAGTCAGTCAGTACGAACTCGCCTTCCGAATGCAGTCGAGCGTTCCGGAACTGATGGACGTCAAGAACGAGCCGCAACATATATTCGACTTATATGGCACGAAGGGTGGCGACGGTTCATTCGCCTCGAATTGCTTATTGGCTCGTCGGCTGGCCGAACGTGGCACACGTTTCATTCAACTTTATCACCGCGACTGGGATCATCACGGCTCGGTCAAAGATCACGTCGCCGGCACGGCCAAGGAAGTCGATCAAGCCATCGCCGCGCTGATCACCGATCTCAAACAGCGCGATATGCTGGACGACACCATCATCGTCTTTGGCTCCGAGTTCGGCCGCACGCCGATGGCTCAGGGCAACGGCCGAGATCATCACCTGGCGGGATTCACGATGTGGTTCGCCGGCGGCGGCTTCAAGCCCGGCATGAGCTACGGAGCAACCGACGAGTTCGGCTATCACGCGGTCGAGAATCGCGTCTCGGTGCATGACGTCCATGCCACGCTGTTGTCTCTCCTGGGAATCGACCACGCGCGATTCAGCGTGAAGTTCCAAGGCTTGGACTCACGACTGACCGGAGTCGAAGGCGCACGCGTCGTGAAAGAGTTGTTGGCGTAGTCGTCAAACAAGCGATGCTCACAAACCCCACCGAGCTTGCCTCGGTGGATTCAGGCTTTTGCACTACGCGGCGCGTCACTCGAAATCATGATTGCCGTAGTGCAAAAGCCTGCAAGCCACTGAGACAAGCTCAGTGGGGTCGCTTCATTGCGGCTTAGGCACTGGCCGCTTCCAACCCCGTGAGCGTCCCGGTGCTGGAGCCGAACTTGTCGGCTTCGATGTCCATGCGCTGGAGCATGCTCACGAAGAGATTGCTCAGCGGCGGATTTTTGTTTTCGTCGAAGGCCAGATGCTGGCCGTGCTTGAAGCCGCCGCCGGCCAATAGCACCGGCATGTTCTTGACGCTGTGCTTGCTAGCGTCGGCCAGGTTGCTGCTGAAGAACACCATCGTCCGGTCGAGCAGACTGTCCCCTTCTTCCTGCGTTTGCTTCAACTGAGTCAGGAAGTCGCGAAGCGTCTTCATCTTCTCCAGTTCGAGGATTTTCAGTTGGGCGATCTTGGTCGGGTCTTTGCCGTGATGCGACAGATCGTGATGGCCCTGGCTCACCCCTTGAATCGGCGGCACGCCACTGGTTCCGATCAGTTGCAACGTGACCAGCCGGCTGGAGTCGGTTTGCAGCGCCAGATGAATCAGGTCGAACCACAGCCGAGTCTTGCCAATCAGGTCGGTGCTGTTCTGGATGTTCTGAGGCGGTTTCGCTTCGACCTTGGGCTTGGGCTTCTTGGCCCAAGCCGCTGCCTGAGTCAACCGAACTTCCAATTCACGGACGCTCGAAAAATACTCGTCGAGCTTTTCGCGGTCGCCGACGCCGACGTTCGTTTGCAGCCGCTTCGCCTGATCGCGCACCGCGTCGAGCACGCTCTGACCATCTTCCAATCGCCGAGCCTGAGCCTGGACCTCGTCCGGCCGCCCCTCCAGAAACAGTTTGGCGAACACGCTCGACGGCCAACTCTCCGTCGGCACCGCCGCCCCGCTGCGAGTCCACGACAAACCAAACCCCTCGCACGACAGCGGCAGGGCGGCGAATCGCGTCTCACCGTGCAGGTGTTCGGCCGCGAACTGATCCAGCGAAATGCTGTTGCGAAATCCGGCCCGTTGCTCCGGATGCGGTGCGGCAGTCAGGAAGCTGTAGTTGGAATCGTGGCTGGGGCCGACATCCGGATGCGACAGCCCGGAGATCACCGTGAAGTCGTCGCGAAAATCCTTGAGGACTTCCAGATAGGGAGACAGCTCGTAGTCCCGCCCCCCCTTTCCTGACTGACTCGGCTCCGGGAAGAAGAACTCCGGATGCACTCCGAGCGGCGTGTTGATGCAGACCATGCGTCGCTTGACCGCCGGCGCAGCGGCAGCGGTGCGCCGCGCCATGACATCCAGCAGAGGCAACGCCATCGCGACACCCGCGCCGCGAAGGAAGGTTCGGCGATCAATCTTCATAGCAGATTCCTTATCGAGCAATGACTGGTCTCGCTCATCGCTAATCCCTCGTGGTTCACTGCCGGAGCCACCCCTTTCAAGGTCTTTGATAAGTGCTACAAACCGTTTCGCTGACAGGGATTTGTCACGTTTCGGGAGGGCACAGGGATGTTGCCAAGTGGGGTTTTGGACAAGTTTATTGAGCGGTGTCCGGC
>JBJXEX010000360.1:0-10285 GCA_046156195.1 Planctomycetaceae bacterium
AAGCCCCGGCCTTCCAAGTGGGGGCGTACTTCGAGAAGGGCCTGGTGGCTCGCATCCTCAAAGACGTCGAGAACCAGAACGGCTCGCTGCCGCTGTTGCAGCACGCCTTGAAGGAGTTGTGGGAGCAACGTCGCTTCGGCTTCCTCACTGATGACGCCTACGACGAGACGGGCGGCGTCGAAGGTGCCTTGAAGAAACGCGCGAACGCCACGCTCCAGAATCTCAGTGAAGCCCAGCGTGAGATCGCGAAGAACCTCTTCCTGCGTCTGACGACGCTGGGCGAAGGAGTTAGCGACACGCGCCGCCGTGTCCGCAAGACCGAGCTGTACCCAGAGAAGACTGATCCGCGTGTGATCGACGAAGTGCTGAAAGGTCTCAGTTCGCAGGCCAATCGCCTGATCGTCACGAACGACGATGGCACGGTCGAAGTCACTCACGAAGCGTTGATTCAACGCTGGGACACGTTGAAAGGTTGGCTCGCCGAGAACCGCGACGACAAACGGCTGCACGACCGCCTGCGCGACGCCGCCAACGAGTGGGCCGACCCGCAACACGGACGCGACCGCAGCTACCTCTGGGAAGGCGGTCGCCTCGACCTCGCCGAAAAGTTCGACCACACCCACCCCAACATGCTGACAGCCCTCGAACGCGAGTTTCTCGGAGCCAGCATCGCCAAACGCGAGCAGGCGAAGAGTCAGAAAGAAGAAGCGGAACGCGAGAAACTGAGGCAACAAGAGGCCCTGACAAAGGCCGAAGCGGAACGCGCGCGCTTGGCCGAGAAGAATGCAGCCGAAGCCCGAGAGAATGCCGTGAAACAAAGCCGGCTCAAGCGAGTCGGGTTCATCGTCGCTGGAGTTGCCCTAGTCGCAGCGGTGTTAGCGGGATGGCAGACCTGGAACGCATCGAAAGCGAAAGGCGAAGCTCGAAAGGCCGAAGCGGATGCGAGAAATTCTGAAAAGCGAGTCGTTCACATCAGTTACAACGCTGGGGTTACGGACGCTGATGCGACTTTGCGAAGTGGTGATCACAGAGCTGCACAACGCATTCTGAGAAACACCCAGCTTCGTTTTCCTGACCAATTTGATTTCGCAGGGCATTACGTCAAACGAAGAGCCATGCGCGAAGTGTTTGACCTCACGCCCCGTACTCGTCCAGAGCAAACGGAACTGCTGGCAGTGGCACCGGGTTCATCGCTTCGTTTCGCATGGTTTGAGCGTTTGGAGCCGCCGAAAAGCACATGGCGATTATGGGCTTGGGAACCAACCTTCAAGGAAACACCGCGTGAACTGACTTCACTTCAAGTTGAGCCGCTGTTTCTAGCCTACTCCTACGACGGTCACCGCCTGATTTGGGCTGTTAAGGAGCAAGGGCTTCATCGCCTTGATTTATCCGAAACAACGTCCCAGTTCGCAGTCCCTGCGGAGCGCGATGCAACTATCTGGGCAACCTCTCCGAAACGCCCCGAAGTATTCTGGAGCGACGGTCTGTCGGTTCACGGATTCGACTACGAACAGGGGAAACCGCTTGCCGAAATCCTGCCGGCAACTCAAGTGGAAGGCGTCACGAAGCTCGCTGTCTCGGCAGATGGCAACACGCTGGTCGCGGCCAACGACAAAAAATTCGCCACGATTCACTTGGGAAATGATCCTATGCCAACAAAGCAACCAACGATTGACGGCAAATTCATCGCTGTGTCGGCAGATGGCCAGAGGTATGTGGTGGGCTCAACGAAAGAGGCGACATTACTCAATCAAGCAGGCCAACCGCTGCATGTCTTCCAGCGAGCGGAAGGCTTCGGTGACTTTGCAAGTGCGAGCTTTTCTCCCGATGGTCAACTGTTGGCCGTTGCCCTTTCTGGCTTCGACCTTCCGGGTAAGTATTGGTTATGCGATCCCATGACTGGAACTCGGCTCGCACAAATCAACGGTGGTCTTGATCCAAAAGGCTCGGAGAATTTTCACCTCACGACGTTCCTTGGAAATGGAGCCGCGTTGCTCACTTGGAGCACCGTTGATAATCCTGGTGGTAGAGAGAATGGCTCGCCGAAGGTCTGGGACACTACCACAGCCGGAACAAAACTCTCTGCCAATGAATTCGCCTCGGTAAAGTCCTGGGCGATAAGTTCGCAGGTTGGCGGCGTTGAAATGCCGTCGCCGTTCGCGCTTCCCAAAACGAACGCTATCTCGCTTGAAGGCAATGGGCTTCGTCTAAGAAACCTGAGTCGGTCCATTACGCCGCCACCCAATGCCAAGTTGATCTCCGCTGCGGTTTCCCCGGATGACGTTTGGGCCGCATGTATCATGATGCCGAGCGGATACCCCTCTCAACGAGCTTACGTTCGCAGAGTGTCGGGCTCGGGCGACTGGATTCCGCTGGTTGGAAATCTGGATCAAGCCCATGCACTCGCCTTTTCACCTACCGGCCAATGGCTTGCCATTGGCGGTGCTGCCCCGAGGGAAACGGGAGCTACTGCGTCGCAAGGTGTAGTGAATATCTGGGATATCAGCACCGACGACCAGTCGAAGGCGATGGTTGAGATCTTTGCGGAGAGAGGCACCGTCAACGCTGTCGCATTTTCCCCGGACGGAAAGACCTTGGCCACGGCGAGTAACGGTCCGGGATCTGGAGAGGCTGACTGGTATCGGGGCGTGGTTCGTATTTGGGATCCACAGACTGGCCAGTTGCGGCTGACGTTGCGAGGACATTCGTCAAACGCAATAGCCGTGGCATTCTCCCCGGACAGCAAACAGGTAATCTCTTGCTCGAAAGACGAGGCATTGCTCTGGGACGCTCGACCGTGGTCACTCCTCAATCCGTCGCCATCGCAACCTTCGAAATCTCAGTGAAGCCCACAATTTCCTCGGTGCGAGACCGATTGAACCGGCGGTGGAACGACTGATTTTCGTGAAGACGACTGATGTGGATTGGAAACTCAACTCAAGAACCTGGCGACCGACATGCAACCGAACGAAGAGCTCATTCAACGCTTCTTTCATTGTTTCGCGGGGGGCGACTATCGCGGGATGCAGCAGTGTTTACATCCCGACGTCGAGTTCTCGGACATTGGCTTTCAACTGCGCGGGAAGCAGGTGGCAGCGATGTGGCACATGATCTGTGCCAAGGGGACGCAGATCATGTTTCGCGACATCAAAGGCACCGATTCCGAAGGCTCGGCACACTGGGAGTGTCATTACGACTTTCAGAAGGGCGAGCACTCTGGTCCTCGATCGGTCCATAACATCATCGAAGCGAAGTTTCGCTTCCAGAACGGCCTGATTCGCGAGCATCATGACTCATGTGACTTCGGACGGTGGGCCGGCCAGGCGCTGGGCATTGCCGGTTCACTGCTGGCTTGGACCGACTTTCTGCACAACAAAGTCCGAAAGTCCGCCAAAGCCAAGATTGAAGCCTTCATTGCCCAGCATCCCGAGTATGTCTGAAAGCAGTGTTGAAGTTTGCCAAGTGGCAAGCCACGGCGCGGATCGTTGTGAATACGATTGTGAAAGAGCAGTTCGCGGCTCATACGCCGCGACATGCTCTGCGGGCCGACCCAACGAACCGCCAGCCGACTGTCGACACGCCAGGTTCTTCGTCGAAGAAATAGGTCTTCAAGTGCGAAGTGGTGTGTCGTCATGGCTTCCAGAGTATGCTGATGCGTGATGGTTGCCTGACGCATTTTCGGGAGACACGGGATGAACGTCGCGAAGGTTTTTCAGAGCTATTCCGATCGGGCGATTCGGCTGCCTGACGAGTTTCGGGTGGATGCCGATGAGGTGTACCTCCGACGGACCCCCGAAGGTTTTTTGGTCATCCCGCGCGATCCGTGGGAAGTCTTCTACGAAGGGGTCGAAGAATTGTCTGACGGGTTCTTCCGCGCAGGCCGCGTACAACCACGGGTCGAGCAACGGGATTGGAAGCCATGATCTATCTGCTCGATGCCGACACGCGGATCTTCATGATCCGCAGGCTCAAGTCGTCCAACCGCCATCCATCCAGACGTGAACGGGCGCAGAAGCTGGTGGAGCGCTGCCGCCAGGCTCAGACGGAAGGAGATATCCTGGCTGTCTCGGCGATCACGGTCGCAGAACCGGAGTTCGGTGCGCGGCAGAGTGACCGTCCCGACGACGAACTGCGAGCCATGCACAAGGTCTTGTCTCCGTTTGATCGTGTCGCCTTCGACGCGGTCCAGGCACCAGTTTCTGATCGGCTTAAATCCACAAACCGGTGAGATCGCCTGGAAAAACGAACGGCCGATTGGACCTCGCACAACGATCGTTTGTAGTTCTGCTGGCGGACAATGAACTGAAAATCGACGACGCCTGGTGCCGGTTTGTGGCCAACGTGTGGCAAAGTTGTCAGGGCTCGCCGCATCGCTGCGTCCCGTTCCAACTGACGAAAGATGCTTGTCGGCTGGACGACCGGCTGAAGGGGGTCAGCTTCTCGAAGGCTGATCATCTAGCGGATGCGGCTGATCGCGATGCGTTCGTCGCTCGCCGATTGTTCATCGAACTCTGCCGCTATCTGCTCAACCTCGACGCCCCCGACGACAAGAGTGTCGCGCCCATCAAGTTATTTCTGAGTCACGCCAAATTCGATTTGGATGTCGAACCCAAAGCCACTCGGCAGTTGATTGCCCACCTCACGGTAGATCAATCGGTCGAATCCTGGTTCGATTTGGGGGAGATTCCCACAGGCTCAAAGTTCGCCGACGAGATCGCGAAGGCAGTCGATCTGATTCTGAAAGAATCGCTGTGTCATCTACATACGAAAATGCTGCTGAACCGCTTCCAACTCGCGGGTGATGAGCCATTCGTGCGACCGCCGGAATTGGCCACGCTCGTCGGCCGCGCGGCGGGAGCGACGGTGCTATACCCCGATCCGCCCGTCGGGGTCGAAGAGGCACTCTTGCTCAAAAAGACGAACGTGAAGTTCACCACCTGTCTCGAACGGCTCGCCACCCAGCAGTCGTTGAACGGCAAGTTGATTGCGCCCTCGATGTCGGAAAGCACCGACCTTCAGCGCTGCGGTCTGGACCCGAGCCATCTCGAAACCACGATGCTGGAGTTGTCCCGTTACCTGTTGATCCAGGGAGCCACGCTGGTTTACGGCGGTCATCTCGGATCAGCGGGCTACACACAGAAGCTGTTGGAATTGGTGCGCACTCACAACGACCGTGAGGGAGTCGAACCGTTCCACCGCATCGCCAATCATCGAGGCTGGCCGCTGCCGCGTCTGAGTGTTGACCAGCTTGCCGAAGCCAAGTGGGTGTCGCAGACGATCGAGCTTCCTCGACCGGCGGATATCGACGAATCGCTGCACCCGGACTTCACGGAGAAGCCGCGGTTCTTCCCCGGCGACAAATCGCCGCAACACCGCTTTGCCTGGGCACGCGGCATGACGGAGATGCGCGCCTTTCAAGCCAACTCCAAGAAGAGCCATGTCTGTGCTCGCATCGTCCTGGGGGGCACATTCGGCCCGACGGTCAAGAGTGGTGACGACGGCAGCCAGAAGGAGAGCTGGTACTTCAGCCGCATCCCCGGAGTCCTCGAAGAGATTCTGCTGTCCGTGAGCGTTGGCCAACCGGTCTTTCTCATCGGCGGCTTCGGAGGAGTGGCGGGACTCGTCATCGACTTACTGCTGGGAAAAGACCGCCCCGAAGCGACCTGGACTTATCAACAACAGGCTCCCTTCGCCTCCGAGATGCGAGCACTCTACGAAGACCGCGGTCTCGGCTGGCAGGACTACCCCGAAATGATCGAGTCCCTGCGGGCAAAAGGGATCGCCGGAATCAACCCGCTGCTCAGCGAAGACGATCATCGAGAACTCTTCGAGACCATCGACTCCGTGCGGATGATTGAATTGGTTCTGAAGGAACTCGGAAGGCTCGCGCAAGTCAGTCCGCCACGACCGGCAGATTGAGAACATCATGGTTCATCCGCTTAACGACCGACGATCGCCCGTAGTAGTTGCGCTCTCGCATTCGGACGCCGATGCGGCTTCGAAAAATCCGCGTAGATTTTGTCGCGAAGCAGCGAGGGGATTCTCAAGTCATCCTTCAAAATCGGGATCACTTTGAGCCGTCTGCCTTCGATTTCGTCCGTCATCGCCCACGACAATTCCTGGCGAACCCAAGTCGAGTCGATCGAATGCTTGGAAAGGACGGCCACGACAAAATCGACTTCCAAAGTCCCGTCGGCAAGCCTTTCAACGGTCGAGTCGCCAGCGTCCATTTCCCCCTCATCAATCCAGGCGTCGACTCCGTGGCCGGCGAGGAACTTCGCCAAAGGTTGCACGATCTCTTTTCGAGCAGATAATTGGCCCGCTCTCGCGAAGTCTGCCACCGTCTCTCGCGCGGCCAGTAAATGATCGACGACGGCCGAGATCGGCATGCCTGGAATGCTCCCGCGCCGGTATCTCCGAATGGCTTCGAGAATCCAGAGAGTGACTTCCGAGTTAATCTTGCCCAGCGGCGTCGAGTCCTGTTGCAAATCATTCGCGGCTCGGATGCTGGCGAAGTATCCGCTTTCGGCCAAGGCGTCCGGAATGGATTGCCGCCACAACGAGTCTTCGCGCACGTTCTGGACGTCGAGAAATGGCGTCACCCCCGGAAGTTTACGGAGTTCGCGCCAGACCGCCTTACTGACCTCCACCGCGATGCCACCGTCATTCTTATGGCTGATGAAAATGTTGCCCCATTGAGCGGTATTGGTCGGAAACTCGGCAACATTGGCGCGGGTCCGTGTTTGCCAAATGAAAAACGTCATTTGGTTTTCATCGGGTAACGGCCCCAACGAGATCTGTTCTCTTTCCAGCGCTTCCTGCGAGGAGTCCATGTTGCCGCGATGAACGTAGCCCTCGGCTAAAGCGAGTCGATTGATCGGCTCGCCCAGCGCTTCGATGACCCAGAAAAAGAGGAATGAGGCACAAACGATCGAGCTCAAAACGGCCACCGGAACGCTGCGCTGCATCACCAGTCCATCGAACAGAGAGAACACCGTATGTCTCGTCGATCGCAGTCCGATTCGTCGCAGCTTCCACCGCGTGGTGCGCAGATTCTGAATGACGCGATGCCGAGCGGCCGACCATTCCGTCCAGGGATCGGTTTCAAATTCCTCCAGTTCGGCTAACAGCTTCTCGTCGGCATCGACCGGTTCATTGCGGCACGACCGAGAAAAGACAATCCAAATGTTGGTCCGCCAAACCTTTGACTTGGGAAGCAGGCTTCGCACCATTTCGGCAACCACTGGATCGGCGACTTGGCCCCGTTCCAGAAAGATGATCCCCGGAACTCCGTTGGCGACCACCTCGCTTGTCAATTCTCGCAGCTCAATGCCCAACCCGTCCGCGTATTCTGACAATGACTCTCGGACCTCGTCGGAGACGCTGCACCTCGCCGGAGTGATCGGTTGCCAAGGACACTGCGAAAGCAAATCCAACAGCTTGTACCGAGGCGATCTCCAGTCTTTGAACGCGGAAGTCTGAACATCCCAGATCGGGCAAGTCGAAGTCTTTTCCGAATACTGCTCACGCAATTTTAGGTCGTGCCAGAACGGAACGAATTGAAGTGCCTGTTGATTGCCCTGAAGTTCGAACAGATCATTGATGACCGACTCTTGAAACGAACCCCAGACTTCATCCTTCGCGTCCGTAGAAGCACTCAAGACAAAGAAGTCATCCAGTTCAGCAAACTTCACCGGAATCCGGGGGATCGGAAAAAAAGGAGCCATTGCAGAGGTGCCTCAAGATGCGATTACCAACCCGTTTCGCGTTCGTCGTACGGAAGTTCATTAAGGTCATAAGCCAGCCGCAGCTCATCCCGTGCCGCCGACAGCACCACAAATATCGTGAAGCTCCTTGAGGGTGTGGGAGTTTCGGCGAGAGAAACAATTTGAACCAACCGGCAGTCATGAACTGTCCAGTTTTGTTCTGATCGCATTCTGGCTACCGAATCGAGAGGCTGTCATTTTTCAGGAGGCCGCTGACAGCGACAGACCGACTTGCGTTCGACACACTCTCTTTGGTCCGCTCGACGATCCATTAACGATTGCGCCAAATCGCCATGACTGAGGGTATAAAAGGTGTCAGGGTGCGCCGGCGTAAGCCGGGGGAGAGTCGCGAATGAAAGAGTCGCACGAGAGAAGACCTAGCCAGTCAGCTCGGCCTCGAGTGATGCGTCTTGTCAGGCAACTGCCAGGTCGAAGCGTTCACAGAGGCACAGTCAGGCTGTGTATTGAGCTCCGAAATCACCTCTTTGTGGTGGCCGACCTTGTCCTGACAAGGGGAAGGCAACAGCGGTGTCGAGCGTTCATGGCGAGTTCGATGTCGCCCCCACGGAGTCTGAGACCACACGCATGATTGAAAACTTTCCTCACGGAAGCCGGGAGGCCCCGGAAACATCCACCGCTCGCGCGGTGCCGTGCGTCGCGCGGGAGGCGGATCGGTCGGAGAAGGCGCGAGGCCACAATCCCGACACGCACGTTTCCGGGGAGTCAGACAGTTCCCTAGTACCGGAGAAACCGGCGAACAAAGACGGCGTGCCGCTGTCGGCGGAGTCGGTGGAGGGAAGGGGGCTGACCAAGGAAAACGTCAAGCAGTTGCTCCTGAACTGGACACCGCGCCAGAAACGCAGGTCACGCGGACTGCTGGGCGTACGAGAGGCGGCACAACGGGACAAGCAGATGCGGTTCAACAATCTGCTGCATCACGTCACGCCGGATTTGCTGCGGGCGAGCTTCTTCGCACTGAAGAAGACTGCGGCTCCGGGCATCGACGGGGTGACATGGGCTCAATACGCCGAGGGCTTCGAGACGCGGATCGACGATCTGCACTCGCGGATTCATCGGGGAACGTATCGGGCACAACCGTCGAAGCGGGCTTGGATTCCCAAGCTCGATGGCCAGCAGCGTCCGTTAGGGATTGCTGCGTTGGAGGACAAGATCGTCCAACAGGCCGTGAAGACGGTGCTGGAATGCATCTTTGAATAGGATTTCCTGGGCTTCAGTTACGGCTTCCGTCCAGAACGGGGCTGTCACCAAGCACTGGACGCACTCAGCGTGGGCATCCAGCGGCGGAAAGTGAACTGGATTGTGGATGCGGATATTCGCGGCTTCTTTGACAACATCGACCACTCGTGGTTGCTGAAGTTTCTGGAGCATCGGATCGCCGACCCTCGGCTGCTGCGGTTGCTGAAGAAATGGCTTCGGGCCGGAGTCTCCGAGGACGGTCATTGGTCTCCGACGAAAGTGGGCACGCCGCAAGGCGCGGTGATCTCACCGCTCCTGGCGAATGTGTTTCTGCACTACGTCTTGGACCTGTGGATGGGTCTTGGACCTGTGGATGGAAGCGTGGCGGAAACGACACGCGAAGGGAGAAGTCATCATCGTGCGCTATGCGGATGATTTCGTGATCGGCTTCCGTGAGGAAGCTGACGCGCAGCACTGCTTGGCGGCGCTCCGGGAACGGTTCACCAAGTTCGGCTTGGAACTGCATCCGGAGAAAACGCGGCTGATCGAGTTCGGACGCTACGCGGCCGAGCGACGAAAGAAGCGTGGCGATGGCCCTCCGGAGACGTTCGACTTTCTGGGTTTCACGCACATCAGCGGGACGACCCGGAAAGGGGACTTCGCCATCCGCCGCATCTCATCGATGAAGAAGCTGCGGAACAAACTTCGCGAACTGAAGGACAAGCTGACCCGGAAAATGCACCACGATCTGGCGCAAGTCGGGGCGTGGGTTCAGAGCGTGTTTCGGGGGTGGTGCAATTACCACGCGATCCCCGGCAACTCGGAACGCCTGCAACAATTCCGCACGGCGCTCCAGCAACTCTGGCTCCGCGTGCTGCGGCGACGCAGTCAACGTGGTCGCCGGATGACCTGGTCCAAGTTCACGTCGCTCATCGACCGCTGGCTTCCAACACCGAAAATCCTGCATCCGTATCCCAATGTGCGGTTCGATCGTCAGCATCCAAGGCAAGAGCCGTATGCGGTAGTTCCGCACATACGGATCTGTGCGGGGGGCCGCCGGCAACGGCGGTCCCTACCGCGATGAAAGCGCCGGTAAAAGCCGGAGGAGAGTAGCAGATGAAAGTTCTGCGCGAACGAAGGATTAGCGAACCAGTTCGGCTTCGAGTCATGCGCCGACTCTCGCGAGAGGGTGGGTGAAGCGTTGACAGAAGAGCGTCCAGGCCAGCCATTGAGCTCCGAAATCATCACTCAGGCGTGTCGACCCTGTCCTGACAGGGGGAAGACCACATGAAGCGGCACGAACAACGCGAGTTCCGCTTTGA
>JBJXEX010000363.1:0-3985 GCA_046156195.1 Planctomycetaceae bacterium
GGAGCCGAAGCGAACCTGCAAGTCCGCGCCGCCGCCCTGAGCGACGACAACCGCCTCGTCACTCATCTACAAACCCGACGCGGCTCCCCCTTCACTAGAAAACCCAAACCCCGCAAACTCTCGAAGGAAAAAATCAAAGGCTGACATGCACCCGGAGTTGTCCCATGCCCGTGATTTCCGGCCGTGCCTTGGGACGCAAGCGGCCAGTGTTTGCGGATTGGTCGATTCCAGTGCCGCCGGAGACTCGTGACGAGGGACGGCTCACGCTGAGACGGCTGATTGAACGCATCGTCGGCGAACAGGTGGCTGCGTTTGAGCAGAGACAAGTCGACGATCAAATGTTACGAGCGCTCACATCGCGGCAGATCGACGAGGCTGCCGCGCGCGGCAAGATCACGACGGGCGAAAACGCTATCGGGCTTCAAGCAGTCGATCCGGAAGCCGCCGTGGGAGCCGCGTGGCAGGCAGAGGTCGGATCGTTGCTGGCAACGATCTGCGGGTGGCATTGTGAGCCGTTGAAACCCTCTCTCGTCGAGAGCGGGAAGCGTTTCTCAGCGAAAGCCGCCCACACTCAGGCCTGTGCCCACAGATCGCGGAGCAGGTCGGCGAAGGCAGACTCGAAGGCGTCGTGGTTTTTCCAGTTCGAGAAGTCGGGGATGTGGTATTCGCGGAGTTCGACAGCGAAATCTTTGCCGGTGTCGGCGTCGAAGCAGTTCCAGTCGCGGATACGGTCGATGCTCACCAGCCGGATGGGGAACAGTTTCTGGCGTTGCTCGCGGAGTTCGGCCTGGCGAGCTTTGCGAATCTCGGTCTGCACCCATTCGCTGTTCAGGCTGTGCTCCGAGAGCACCAGCAGCAGGCGGTCGTTGACCTGGAGGGCCCGGTCGATTTGCTCGATGAGTTTCTGGCCCCCCTGCATGTCTTCCGGAGCGAACCAGACCCGCAGCTTTTCGCCACGCAGCTTCTCGTGCAGCCGCCAAGCGAACTCCTCGTCCTGGCTGCTATCGCTGATGAAGCACGATTGGTATGGAATCGGCTGCATCGTCCCGAAGAGCGACGGCAGGTAGGTGATGAAATCCTCCGGCACGCCGCAGCCGCGCAGCGGGTGGCCGAGCATCGCAGAAGCTGGGTGCCGCAGGCACAAGAAACTCGGAATGGACGCTGATCGCACAGATGACGCTGGTCTTTGGATTAGACGCCCAGCGGAGATTTCTAATGCTTCGCACACAGCTTGAAGCAGAGGTGATGATTAGCAAATCCGCAGCGGCTAGACGAGCGTGATGTCCTCTCGCGCGAGCAACTCTTCAATGAGCAAATAAACGCGAGTCGTAGGTGAACTGGGAATCGGCTCAACAGTGGTGTCGATTGCCTTCGCCCGCGAGACAGCCTGCAAAACCTTATCGGAATCTATCGGCAACCGATGGACTTGGCTTTTCTGGTAGCCACCGACCACCTGCCGCAACAACGTGACGACTTCAGAACAATTCAACTGTCCGGTCGGGACGAAGTCAACGAAATGCAGAAGCAACCAAAGTTCAAAACATGGTTGACTAATCGCCAAACGGTAGCCTTTCTGTTTGCAGAGCCGGATTGTCTCAGCCAAGTTTTGAATATGGCCAGGTTCCACCCAGTGGTCCGTGTCGAAGCAAACCCAAAGCTGGTCATCCTCGCGGATTTGGAATTCATCCTTGAACTTATCAAGACGTCCCATGACATCCGGTGGCGATGAGCGACCATCCTCAGTTCCTAGAACGCGAAACTGAACACGACGAGGGCGGAAACGACCAAAATACTGTTTGACTGCGTGCGTATCCTCGCTCGCAACGACCACCAAACTTGCGTCGCGGACTACGCCGTTGTCCCGTTCAAGAGGACGCTTCTTGCGAGGCATCACGAGGCCTCACTGTTTGGACAGCGCAGCAATTGCTGAAGAGTTTCCATCGGCCCAATGACCGGAATTGCTCCGAATCGTCCCTGCAAATAACCCTTCTGTACCAGTAAATCGTTACGAATACTGAAGTCTGACAGGGGAACCAAATGGCTTTGTTGCTTGGCATCCTTTTCGACAAACCAGTATTCATCACGACGGAGCAATTCTTGATTCAGTAAGTGCGACTCATGTGTTGTCACGATGAGTTGCTTACAGGCTCCGGCACAAGACTCACTGAAGAATCGAATGAACTCCCAACAGAGAAGTGGGTGAAGGCTTCGGTCGAGTTCGTCGATAACGACGACTTTGCATTCGTTGTTCAGCGTGTAAAGCACCGGCATCAAATGCAACAACTGCTGAGTTCCATCGGACTCGTCCCCGAAGGGAAGGTCATACAGTCCACCTTCACCTACGGAATGCTTCGTGACGAGTCTTCGTTCGACAAGCTTTTCCGGTTGATCTTCTTTTATGCGGAGGTCCGCGTCTGAAGTCCAACGAATGATTTGCGCAGAACCTTTGTCACTTCGTCGAGCGACGCTCGCAAGAAACGCGCTTGGAAACTCATCGGCATTTCGTTCTGATTCTTCAATGTCCAAGCCATCAATTCCGGTTCCGACATTTCCCATGAACTTCGACACAAACAGTCGAAACTGCGATTCGGAATGCAATCTGCCAAGAATGTCGAAAGAGCGGTGCTCAGGACTTTGAACGGAAAGACATTCCGTCAGCCACCAAATAGCTTGGTGCAGCAACTTTCCGCGTGCCTCAATTGGAAGGTCAATAATTCGAGACAGAAACAGTTGATTCTTTCGGCCCGGAATCTTTGCGAGTGTTCCAATCGTTTGATATCCGATGGCATCGCCATCGAACAACTTTCTGGCCTCGCCCACCTTCGTTTTGCCATTCTCATCGCGGACGAAAACATCAACTTCCTCTTCTCCCTTGAGAATGGCTAACCATTCCGACATCACCGAATTTTTGAGAAGGTCGAAACCATAAACGAACACGCGGCCGTCGATTAGGAATCGGAACTCAAAAGACGTTGGTTTGTCAGCGGCATCCGGATGAAAGCGAAAGTGCTCGACGTTAATTACTCGATTATTCGCACCACGGATTTGGCGCTGAGCAAACGCCATCGCTTTGACAAGATTCGACTTCCCTGACGCATTGGCCCCGTAGATCAACCCGGATCGCAGAACGTGCTTGCCGGTGTCTCCGATAGAAACACGGTGCTCCGGGTGTTCGGACAGCTTATTGCTGGCCACCATATTCAATGTTGCTTCCTCGTAGAACGACCGGAAGTTGGAAACAGAGAATGAGAGAAGCATCGCAGTACGCCGCCGGGGTTCGACAAGACACGAGATCAGTCTGCCAGCAAGTATTCGCGACAGAATCGTAATTGCAACCGTTCTGGGTTGTCTATCGGCGTTTTTTGGCTCCACAAGTGTGAAAGAATCACGCTTACAGCACAAGATGCACGTCGTTGGTCGCTTTCCCTGACAGAATTCTCGCCGGCCGGCTCGCGGCTTTCAACCCGCGAACGACAACCCGATTGCTAGCCAGGCTGCCCGCCGAGACGTTCACTCTTCAATCGTGGCTGGCACAGCTTGAAGCAAGCTGTGCCAGCGCCGCCTTCGACGCTCGCTCGGCGAATTCCAGAGCGAACGTCTCCGCACGAGCAACCGCCGCTTCTGCCAACTGATGCTCACGCTCGGCGCGGGCCAAGGCTTGTTCCTTCTCGGCCTTCTCCTTCTGCACCTCGGCGAGGACCGCGAGCGGCAAGAGCGCCTTGTCGCGCGGAGCGTTGGCCGGCGGCAACTCCCCCTTGGCGAATGCTCGGAGGTGACGGTCCACCTCCGCTTTGAACTCGGCCGCATTCGCGAACCCGTGAGACAGCACCTGCCGCGACTCTTCGAGCGACTTGCGGAAGTCGAGCACCTTCTGACGCTGCGGACCGGGATCGGCCATCGACGCCGAATCAATGTGCTTGAAGAAGACGAAGATCTCCGGAGCCGGATCCCTGCCCAACGCAGCCTTTTGTCTCAACCAAATCTT
>JBJXEX010000369.1:0-6190 GCA_046156195.1 Planctomycetaceae bacterium
GCTGGGATAGGCTTTTCTCGACGCGGTTCGCGGTTCCGTCATGGCGTTGCACTCCTTTGCTTGATGACGGTCTAACAGTAGTTGATTTCCATGGTTAAGTCAGGTCGACTTTTCGGATAGCCTCTTAATGGTTCGCGGCAGGAGAATGACGGCTGGAATTCCTCGTCTGAGAGTGATTACTCTGAACACGCTTGGCTCGGAGAGTTTTCATCCAAAGGTTTTTCGGGAGCGAACCGAATGCGTCTCGTACGTCCGCATTTCACAGACACAACTTCTGTGCGTCATCCTCGTCTAAGTGACAACGCCGCCGAGGAGGACAGTGATTCGTTTCGAATCGACAAGACAGAACCGGGAACGCGTCTGTCGTCTGGGGAATTCAGCCACTACGAGTTGCTGGGGATCATCGGCGAAGGCCAATTTGGAACCGTTTGGCGTGCCAAGGATCAGCGGCTCGATCGCATCGTTGCACTCAAGCTGCCACGTCTTGAGAATTGGAATGAACACGCACGCACGATGTTTTTGAGAGAAGCTCGCGCCGCAGCCACGTTGGAGCACCCTCACATCGTACGGGTTCACGCGATCGAACAAATTGACGGAGACCAACTGGGGATCGTCAGCCAGTTCATCGTGGGTCGGACACTGTTCGAGATATTGCAAGACCGGCGACTGACCTTCTCGGAATCGACTCAACTGCTGGCGACCGTCGCCGAGGCCGTCCATTTCGGGCACGAAGCGGGAGTGATTCATCGCGATCTCAAGCCCAGTAATATTCTGGTCGATCTTGCTGGCCAACCGCATGTCTCGGACTTCGGATTGGCGAAATGGGGGGGAGACAAAACCTCGCTGACCGAACCTGGATTGATCGTGGGAACTCCCGCATACATGTCCCCCGAACAAGCAGGCGGGAACAGCCATGACGTTGATCGGCGCAGTGACGTGTATTCGTTGGGCGTCTTGTTCTACGAAATGCTGGTTGGCAAGCCGCCGTTTGATGGAAACTCCACGCTGTTATTGCACCAAGTTCAACGCCAAGCTCCCAAGCCTCCGCGGTCGCACAACGAGGCGATTCCGAGGGATCTCGAAACGATCTGTCTGAAGTGCCTCGCCAAAGCTCCCGATGAACGATATGGCACTGCTCGTGAACTGGCTGATGATCTGCGGCGGTTTCTGGCGGGAGAACCGATTACTGCGCGATTCGTCAGCGTGGCGGAACGCGGTGTGAGTTGGGCTCGCCGTAATCGCACATTGGCAACATCGTTCGCGATGGCGGCGATTAGCACCGTGGCCGCCCTCGGACTCAGCTTCGCCTTCTTGGCATGGTCGCGGCCCAAAACTCTCGCAGTCTCAGTTGTGACCGAGCCACCCGGAGCGACAGTCGTCATCTATCCGCTCGACGAACTGACGGGCGAACCCATTGTTGCCCAAGCCGCGCGTCCTTCAATGAAAAGCCCGTTGGCGGTCAATCTCTTGCCCGGCGATTATTTGGTCGTAGCGGCCTTGAGCGACGACCGCTTCCACGAGGTGTACCGGCATGTGCCGCGTAATCCCAATGCGACGCCAGACTATTACCCACATCGTGCTTGGGAGACTCACGCCAATGGTGTCATCTCGTGGCTTCCAATCAACATTCCTCTGGCAGACGTCCGCGGCATGACACTCTTGGAGGACGCTGAAGCCGGTCGCTCGGTCAGGCCGTTCCTGTTGGACCAACAAGAAATCAGAGTCAGTGACTTCCTCCACGAGTATCGCGATCAATTGCCATTCTCATTGCGTGGCCGCACAGAGTTGTCGCGAACCCCGGATTTCCCGATCACGGGATTGTTCTTCGACGAAGCGGTGCTCTACGCGGAGTTGGTCGGCAAGCGACTGCCCACCGCTCGCGAGTATGAATTCGCTGCCACCAACGGATGGACCACGAGTTTCCCCTGGGGTGATAACGCTCCGCCCGCAGAAGTGTGGAAGTTGGCCGAAGTTGGACTCAAACAGTTCGATCGTACTCGATCTGATCCTCCGATTCTCGGACTCTTCTCCAATGCGTCCGAATTCGTCCTCGCGCAACATTCACCGAGCGCATCAGTGCCATTCGGAAGTGTCGTGATCGCGGAAGACCATCCCACAAATGTTGCCGTTCGCGGCGGGCCGGTTCTCGCGGACGATCATGGCCAGGGTGAGCCACGTTCCGAGATAAGCATTGCCCGGAAGTCGATACATCGGCAAGTTGGTTTTCGTTGTGCCAAAAGCAAAAGTCCTCGACTGTGAAGTCGAAGACTTTGGGTAATAGAGCTTGGGTATTACCAAGGACATTTGGAATTACGGTGTGAGTTTGCTGGCCGTCACAATGCCATAACTCACATTGCCGATCTCCAATCGCGCGACATGATCATCGGAGATCGTCACTTGATTGCGGCTCAATTCTTTGACCGGTTTCCCCGCTGGTGCTTGATCGATTTCAAAACCCACGGCAAATGTTCCTGTCAATTCTTGTCCCTTCGCGCCGGTTCCCTTGACGGCGAAACGCTGCAACTCAACCACGACGAAGTCCGGCGAGCCGGGCACGCGTGGAAACTTCACGAAGATCGGCTGGCCAACGCGAGTTCGCTCCTTCAACTCGTGAGGCTTTGTCGCCTGCGGATTGGCCTGATTGGTCGGCTCCTCTCCGGCTTTGTGCTTGCGGTCGAGCTTGATTCCTTTTTGGGAGACCGTCCCCGATCGTTGCAAGCCGCCCGCTCCTGACGCAGTCGGGGCAACACTCGATCCAAATGTGAGGCAAGATCCGCCGGGGTTATTGCAATCCCCTGGCAGAGGCGTGAGGTTGTTGCCATCGACATTACATGGAAAATTCGAGGTGCAATTGATGGAATAGTACGATTGGTAGCTGCCCCAGTTGCACCACATATACATCGCACAGATCGTCGTAGAAGCAGTCTGATTGATTTCCAGAGAGTCCGGTTGAGGCGTCAGGCGGCGTGGGGCGGGCTGCGTGTGCGCGCACAGTTCGATGGGCGATGACGCTGACGTGGAAGCCACTGATGTGGCTGCGGGTTGGCAACAGGTTGGATTCGGGCCGGCTGTTTGGCAGGCCACCGGCTGACATGTTGCAACCGGCTGGCAACAGATCGTGCGGCGATGCTTATCGCCGGACCAAGCTCGATTGGAATGAGCGGACAACACGGCCGTTACGAGCGACGCGGCCACAAGGATTCGGAAGCGGGTCATTTCAGTCTCCTTACTGAGAAAGCGTGCAACAGCCGCCGGGTCCACAAAGCGCGGCTGCGATGCCACCACGGCACCGATGGCGGATGTTCCTAAATAGGGCGAAATCGTTCAACCCCATTTTCACTTCTGCACCCAACCTCACTGTCTGCCGCTAACTATTCACAGGTCCGAAACCACCGCCGGGCTTGCCAGTCGGTGCGACCCTTGGCGGCCTTATCATCACGACCGCTGCGTTCGGCGCGACTGCTGATACTGATGCGTCTTGTCTGTCTGGCAGAGTTCCGCGCCGTTCGTCGATTGGACGGCTGAACTGGCAAATTCTGCGGGGTCGGACGGGCGATATTGGAGAAGTCATCCGTGTGGCAGCGATTACCAAAGTTGCCGATGACTCGTCCACTTTTTTCGGCTTTCCGGCCGCAGTGTGGCCGGCTTTCAGGAGGACATGCCTTGTCCGTTCATGAGACCCCCCAGACGTCCGCAGAAAAAAACTTGTTGAACACCCCCGTTGTCCGCTGGGGCCTGATGCTGATGAGCATCGCGGTTGGCTTCCTGGTGCTGGACATCATGATCCGCCGGCCTCTGATGCAGGAATTCGCATCGGTCAAACGGGAACTGGTCAGCGTCGAAAGGAACATGCGTGAATTGGTTGGTGTGAAAGATGTCGCCTCGGAGTCCAGCCATCTGCTCGCGGCCCTGCAAGCTCAGAAGCAGCAGTTGGAATCGGCTCGCACCGCGCTGGGCGACCTGCGTGATTTTCGACAGAGCGTCGAAACCGAAGCTCAACAAACCCGCGACGCCGTCGCTTCGCTCAACGGGATTGTCGAGTTGCAAAAGCGAGTCGCCAGCCAACGGGAATCGGTCATGGCGGTCGAGCAAGTGCTGTCGGACGTCGTCAAACTGCACGAGCGGCTGCTGTCCGAAAAACAGGCTCAGGAAGCCGCGGTCGCCAGCTTGAATCGAGTGTCCGAGTTGCACAAGAAGTTGAGCGAAGTGGCCAAAGACGCAGACGTCGCGGCCGTCGAAGTCCAGAAGCTCGGCGATTTGCGAACGAAGGTGCTCGAAAATTCCACTGGGGTTGAGCAAGCTCAGCGCGACGCCGCCGCATTGATCGCCTTGAAAGACGCCGTCCACAAAGCGGCTGATCAGGACGCCGTCCAGGAGTCTGCCAACAAGCTGTTGGCCCTGCGTGACTCGCTGCGTTCCAAGGATGACAGAACCGAGCAATCGCAGGCCCACGCCAAGCAACTGCTCGCACTGCGGGATGAGCTGGCCGCCAATGCCGAGGACACGCAACTCGCCCAGAAGAATTGGACGTCGGTCCTCAAATTGGAGACCGACCTGAAATCCGCAGGCAGCGACATTGCGAACGCCATCGAAACGCTGGAACTGCTCACCGATCTTGGCACGGAACTGCGTCAGCAAACGCAATCGCTCGCCGGTGTGCGGCAGACGATGACAGAGATTGCGATGATGGAAACCACGATTGGTCGAGTGCTGCGTGTTCTCGAACCGCTCGCACAATTGAAGAATCTCACCCGCTTGAGCGACACCGAAGTCCGCGCCGCGGCGCGAGGGATCTTGGAACAACGCAGCTCCAAGATGTCGCGTCGCGAGGAACTTCAGCCAGCTCCGCCGGTAGTGAAGCTGCCGCACGAAGACAGCTTCTTTACGGACGAGCCGTTGCCGGTGATTGGCACTCGACTGGTGCCGATGCCGCGTGATCTCGACGAAAACAACCGGCCGACCACTCCCAGCACCGTGGAATGAGCGACTGCTGTGGAAAGTACTGACGGTCTTCCGGCCGTCTCCTTCCCCGCCCCGGACATGAAGCAGGTCATGTCCGGGGCGGTTTTGTTTCCACTTCCGGGCAACTGTGATCGGCGAATTGATTCCGAGTCACTGGGATCAGGTGACGTCGGCTAGGGATTGGCGCAGAATTTCGAGTCGGCAAACTGCTTTGTCTTTGAAATTGATTCGGTGGTGTTGATCTGCCGAGAGGCGTCACAGTTTTCGGGAGGCCAAGGATGGCTGCTCATATGAATGTGCGGTGCGAGCGGGAAGTGGAAGAGCGGATGAATTGGATCAACTGCCCCACGATCCGGCGGGAGGCGGCGTCCGGGGGCCGGTCGAAAAAAAGATCGAGTCCGAACCGGAACTCGTCCAGAACCTGAAGTCCGTGCTTGAAATTCACACGGCGGGCGATCCCGATGACGAAGAGTTTTTGTGGACGGACTTTTCGGCCGGAACAACAGGTCGTCAATCACTCCGTCGGAATCTTGTGGAGCGTGAAGAAACCATACGCCGGGAAGAGCGGCTTATCGGGATCGGCAACCTCGCGGCACGAGATGTCGTAGACGTAGTTTGGTGTCTTGCGCGAATCGACTTTCAGCTTCGCCGTCTTGCCGTCGTCGCTCAACTCGATCGACAGCACCTTGCAGCGATGCCGATCCGAATCGGGAGTCGCATACGCTCCGCCCCAGACGCGGGTGTAGCCGGAAATCGAATAGTGCTCCGGGTTCGTCGCGCGAGCACGATCGACCGGCGCGAAGAAGTCGATGTCGAAGCCGTCGCGAGTCGCTCGGATCTCGCGGATGCCGTTGGGCCGCTGGCCGTTCCCCTTGAGCTTCACGATGCTGCCGGTGTTCTGCCCTCCGGCCCAGCCGCTGTCACTGATGCTGCCGATGTAGATTTCTCCCTTCGGACTGACGCCGCAGCAGAGCGGCCCTTCAAAGTTCGCCGTCGTAGGTTGGGACTCCGTCCCGACCTTCTTCGATTGGTTCTCCGCGCCGACTGACTTTCCAACCGCTGTGGTCGGGACGGAGTCCCAACCTACGTCTGGCATCGAAAACGGATAGACCGCTCCCTGCATCACGTCGCCGACGCGCTGCGTGCTGAAGCGAATCAGGAACCGCCCGTTGTACTCGCACCCGATGCCGTGCCCCTTCAAATCGGGATAGCCCTCTTTGCCCGTGAG
>JBJXEX010000374.1:0-4121 GCA_046156195.1 Planctomycetaceae bacterium
GAGCATTTTCCCAACACGCTGACCTCGCAGCGGCACCGCATGTATCGCGAAGCCAAACCAAAGCCAAACCCCCAAACCCGCGCAACGCCTTTATCAAATGCCGCCTAACGTTTTTGACACGCCAGGCTCGGAGTCTGGCGGCGGGGACATCGAAGCCGATGCCGTCGTCTTGGATGAACAGCTCCAATTCCGATTCGAGTTGCCGCAGTTCCATGTGGACGTTGCGAGCTTTCGCGTGGCGAGCGATGTTGGTCAGGCTCTCTTGAGCGATGCGGAAGCAGGCGGTTTCGATCTCTTGAGAGGCACCCCGGAGGGAGGGATCGACCACGAAGTGCGGCACGAAACCGGCACGTTGCGACTGCCGATCCAGGCACCAGCTCAGAGCCGCGACCAGGCCGATGTCGTCGAGCATCGACGGCCGCAGGTCGAGCGCCAAATTGCGAACCTGATGCAGCGTTTGATCGACCACGTCGATCGTGTTGTGAATGACCTCGGACAATGGCCCAGCCGTCGTCGTTTGTTGCAGAGGGTTCAGATTCAGCTTGATGGCCGTCAGCGCTTGTCCGATCTCATCGTGCAGTTCGCGGGCGAGATGCCGTCGCTCGGATTCCTGCGTCGCGATTAACTGCCGGGAGAGAATTTCCAGTCGTTCGCGGCTAATTCGCAGTTCTTCGTTGGCTTGCTGGCGTTCCGTGATGTCTTGCCAAGTTCCCAAAATGCCGGTCACGTTTCCGTCGGCGTCGTGCATCGGGATCTTGTTCGTCTCCAGCCAGATCGTTTCGCCATTGGAAAGCGTCATTGGTTCGATGATGCCGTATTCCGGCTGATCGGAATCCATGACTTCACGATCTTTGCGAATGAAGAACTCGGTTTGCTCGCGCCTGAATGACGGGACATCGAAATCGGTCAAACCGACCACCTGTTGCGCGGAAGCGAAACCCATCGCCTGCCAACAGACTCGGTTCGTGCCGCGATAGACGGAATTTCGATCCTTCCAGAACACTCCCTGGGGAATGCTGTCGTGAATGAGTTGCAGCATTGCCTGCGAGTCTCGCGCCGCCTCCTCGGCCTGCTTGCGCAGGCTGACATCGCGCACGCAACCGAGGAAGGCAGGTTGTCCGTTCAAGCTGAGCGGTTGCGTAATAATCTCGACCGGGAATTCGCTGCCGTCTTTCCGGCGATGCCACCACTCAAAATGCGTGCCGCGTTCGATGGCGTCTCGGACTCGTGAGGCCGCTTGCTCCTTCAGATCAGCGGCTGTCAAATCGCGAGGCGAGAGCTGCAACAACTCCTCGCGGCAGTAACCGTAGCGAGTGACGGCGGTCTGATTGGCGTCCAGGAAATGGCCCGCAGCGTCCGTAATAAACAACGCGTCCGGGCTGACATCGAACAGTTGGCGCAGGTGTTGTTCGCTTTCGCGCAGGGCTTCCTCGACCTGCTTCCGCTCGGTGATGTCCTGCACCGTGCCAATCAGGTAACGAGCGTCATCGGAAACTCGGCCCAAGGAGTAAATCCAGCGCGTCTGGCCGTCCGGCAGCATGACCCGATATTCGTTTTCGTAAGTGCCTTTGGTCTGGAGCGCCTGCTCGAACCGCCGCTGCATCTGAGCCACGTCGTCGGGATGAATATGCCGGTCGCCCTGGTCCAGGGTCACGATCGCCTCGTCGGCCTCAAGCTCGTGCAGCAGCTTGGCGGCCGCGTCCGGTTCGAATTGGCCGGTCTGGAAATCGAACAGCCACGTCCCCATCTTGGCGGCCCGCATGGCCAGCTTCAGTTTTTCCTCGCTGGCCCGCAACGCCGACTCTGCCCGCTTGCGTTCGGTGATGTCGTGCAGAATGCCGAGCAGCCGGCCGTCGGGCAGGCGCGTCCCGCTGCCTTCACCGAGGAACAGGGTTCCGTCCTTGCGGCGGAACTGCCATTCCTGGCGATTGGTCTCGGCGACCGTCAAGGTCGCCAGCTCCGGCGCTACGCGGGCTTGCTGCGCGGGGGCAACGATATCCGGAACGCTCAATCCCAGGAGTTCCTCTCGTGTGTAGCCTAGCATCCGGCAGCCCGCCGTGTTCGCGTCCAGATAACGGCCCTGAGCGTCCGTGACGAAGATGCCGTCGGAAGCGCACTCGATGACCGTCCGATAGTTGGCTTCGCTCTCGCGCAGCGCCTCCTCCGCCTGCTTGCGCTCGGTGACGTCGATGTCAATGCCGACCATCTGACGGATCGCGCCCGTGGCATCTCGCTCGACCAAACCGAGACCGTTGTGCCAGCGTACCGCGCCTCCCGGCAGGACACTGCGGAACTCCTCGTCCCAGCGATCATCGCCCACGGTGGTGCGCATCTGGTCCAAACGGGCCAGGATGCGTGGGCGATCCTCCGGGTGCAGCCGCCCAATCCACGCGTCGAAACTGGGGGGCTGGTCGGCAGTGAATCCATAGAGCGCATGGAATCGCTCGTCCCACGCGGAGACACCCGCGTCGGCTTCCCAAGTCCAACTTCCGGCAGCGGCCGACGTCAGCGCCAGCCGGAGCCGCCCCTCGCTCTCACGCAAGGCGGACTCGGCCCGCTTGCGGTCGGTGATGTCCCAGTTCGTGCCGAGCATGCGCAGGGCGGACCCGTTGCCCGCGCGCTGCACGACGCCGTGCGCCTCAATGTGACGCACCTCGCCATTCGGCCAAACGATGCGAAATTCGGTGTGGTAGTCGCCGCCGCGGCTGCCGAGCACGGCGAAGGTCTCGTCGGCGGCGTGTTTGCGGTCTTCGGGATGGACGCCAGCTTCCCAAGCCTCGTAAGCGCCGCCGAAGTCCAGTGGCTGGATTCCATAGAGCTTGTACATGTTGGCGTCCCAAACCAACTTGTTCGTCACCACGTCCCAATCCCAGATGCCGATGTGAGCCGAATCCGTGGCCAGCGCGAGGCGCTGCTGGCTTTCGATCAGCCTTGCTTCCGCCTGTTTCCGCTCGTTGATGCGTTCCGAAAAGATGATCAGCCCGCCGACGTCTCCCTGAGCCGTGTGCCAGGGCCGAATCTCCCAGCGGACCCAGTCGATGGTGCCGTCTTCGCGAGGAAAGGGGTCTTCCTCGCACTTCTCAATCGCACCCGCCAGGCAGCGCCGATGGATCTCTTTCCAACGCTCGGGGATTTCCGGGAAGAGGTCGTAATGACTGCGTCCCACGACCGACTCGTCGCCGAGTCGATAGTCGGCAAGCCAGCGATGACTGGCGACGAGATACCGCAGGTCGCGGTCCAACATCGCGATCGCGGCGGGACTGTGTTCGACGAACAGACGCAATTGCTGCTCGCGCTCCCGCAACGCAGTCTCCGCCTCTTTGCGAGCTGTGATATCCACGAGGACGACCACGACGTGCGAGACCGTGTCGTTGGTTTTTCGTGGTTCGTAGGCAACCGCAAAGCAACGGTTGCCTTCCGTCGCGGGCAATTGCAGTTCATAGGCGACACGCTCGCCGGCAAACGCACGATCCAATCGGGGACGAATCTGTTGCTCATAAACCGCTGCCAGCACGTCGGAAACTCTCCGCCCAATCAGATCGCCGGCTGGCAGATTGAGGATCTCGCTATAAGTCGCGTTCGCGAAGAGATAACGACGCTCGTCGCTGACCATCACCAGTCCGACGCGCGCGTTGTCGGTGACAATGCGCATCCGCAGTTCGCTCTCCGACAGGGCCGACTCGGCGCGTTTGCGTTCGGAAATATCGATATGGCAGCCCATCATGCGGATGGGGCGGCCGTCGGGATCGCGGATCAAGTCGGCGCGAGTCATGATCCAACGCCACGAACCATCCTTGTGCCGCAGCCGGAATTCCACCGCATACTCCGGCCGCTCGCCTGCCACGAACCCCCGCAGTGCCTGCAACGTCGGCGCGTGATCATCGGGATGCAGGCGGCTCTCCCATTCGTCATAGCCGCTTTCGATCTCGTGATCTTCGTAGCCGATCTGCCGCTTCCACTCCGGCGAGAAGTACACGCGGTTGGAGACCATGTCCCTGGCCTGATGAAAACTCCGGGAGTTAGGGGAATTGGGGTAGCGGAGAAATGAAAAAACTGTTGCGCCTCCTCGTGTGTAGTTTTGGATCACGAGTCCAATGCGAAGGAGCGCAACAGTGGCCGGA
>JBJXEX010000387.1:0-7348 GCA_046156195.1 Planctomycetaceae bacterium
GACTTTGTCAGCCCGGCTCATCGAATTAACAAGAAACTGTTTCATCAACATTGGCTTCAAAATCTCTACTTGTCCGCCTCAATGCGCGGCTTTCACACCGCTACCTAGATTCCGTTAGAGTCAGAAAAGCCAAAGAGAAATCGCCACCTCAGCCGTCACCAACCGACGTGCGCGATGGTCTCGGTACATGGCTGCAAGAGCATTTTTGGGAAGCCACTCGCGCCGCGAAGGCTGGGCCTCCTTGGCGAAAGCAATTCTCGGAGCGGGCTTCCTCGTCGTGAACTCGCAACCGGTCAAGGCCGAGATGTCCGTCGCAACTCCCAAGTCGGCGGCCAAAGAGCCAATCCAGTTCGACATCATCCTCGTCTGCCGCAAGCGTGACGCGGCGACTCACGTCCCTTGTCCCACAGAGTCCGACGCCCTCGCGTCCGCAAAGAAGAAACTCCTGCGTCTGTACGCCGAAGGTTTCACTCTGTCGCTCAACGACCGCCGCATCGTGCTGCTCGGCCAACTGCTCACCTTGCTCCGCGCCGCTGATGACTTCGAGTCCATCGCGCGCCACCTCGACGATGACACACACACGCTCGCCCCGAATGAGCCAGTCCGCCGCCGTCCACCGCCACAGAAGCTGCTCTTTGAAGATGCGTGAAGTGACGAAGTACTACCTACGATCGAGGAACTCGAAGCCGAACTTTCCCGCAAACCCGCGCCGATGAAGCGGCCGAAACGCCGGAGACGGACCGATGCTTGAGCAACTCGACAAAGCCAGACGTTCGTTGTCTGATAACCACAGTTGCGAACGAGTTTGCGTCGGCGAGTTGAATATGAAGGGTGCTTATGAGCAAAGCTTTGAAATTGAATCTTGCAGAATTGCCGGCGCGGATTGGCCGGTTGTTGTCCACGGCCCCCAACGAGCCATCGTTGCTGTCGGGGCTGGTCGAGCGAGACGAGCAGATGCGGTTGATGTTGCTCGCGGCCTTGGCGGGCGAACATGCGTTGCTGATCGGGCCTCCCGGAACGGCCAAGAGCCTGCTGGCTCGGCGGCTGCGGCTGGCGTTTCGTGATGCGATCTATTTCGAGCGTTTGCTGACTCAGTTCTCCGTGCCGGAAGACTTGTTTGGACCGTATCGGCTGACGGAACTGGAGAATGACAATTTTGTTCGCAAGACGACCGGCTACTTGCCGACAGCGGACGTGGCGTTTTTGGACGAGATTTTCAAATCGAATCCGGCGATCTTGAACGCACTGCTCTCGATTTTGAACGAGCGGCTGTTTCACAACGATTCGCCCGACTCCTCTATCCCGTTGAAGTGCCTGATCGGAGCCAGCAACGAAGTCCCCGAACCGGGCGAACTCGACGCGCTGTATGACCGGTTCCTCGTTCGTTGCGATGCGGGTTACGTCAACGATTTCCGCAAGCTGCTGCGTTCGGGATCGGACACCGAGCCGACGATCCCGGAAGCGTTGCAATTCACCACCTTGGAGTTGGAGGAGATCAAAGAGTCGGCACAAAAGGTGACCGTGCCGAATTCCGTGGACAGTCTGCTCGAACTACTCCGCGCGCGAGCCAGGGAATTGCAACTCGATGTCTCGGATCGCCGCTGGCTGAAGGTTCGCAAGTTCTTGCAAACCGCCGCGCTGACGAACGGACGCCAGTCCGTTTCGCCGTTGGATGTGCTGCTGGTGCCGCACGGCATTTGGTCGCCCAGACAAGTTCCGCCGCCACGCGTTGATCCGAAAGCCAAAGAGAAAGCTCCACCTTCGCCGTCACCAACTGACGTGCGCGATGGTCTCGGCACATGGCTCCAAGAGCATTTGTGGGAAGCCACTCCCGCCAAGCCTGGGTTGCTTGGTGAGCAACTCGTCGCGTGGGAGACGAAGCTGCAAGAGATCGCGAAGCAGGCCGCTGCCAAGCGTGATCCGAACGCCATCACGTCGGGAGTGCGCGAAACGCAATCGCTTCAAAAACGCATTGGCGATTCACTGACGGAACTGAATGCCGAGGCGAAGTCGTTGAACCTGGCGACCACTCTCAAGGCCGCATCCACGTCGCCGTCCGTGCCGGCCAGTCGTTGGTTGGCACCACCTGTCGCGCTGTCCGCACTGAAAACACTCGACGAGACACAGCAACTCACCAGCGAATGGAAGGCTCGTGTTGATCAAGTCGCCCAGAGTTTTCAACAGCTTCAGAAAGACAGCGCCGCTGAGATCAAGCCACCGGCGACAGCGGCGGGGGGCAACAAGTCCAACGCAAAAGGCAGCGGCAAGTCGAGCGGTGCCAAGCCCGATCCGTATGACTTCGGACACACTCCCAAAGTTGCAATGAGCGTCGCACCCAAAGTGCAGCAGGAATGGGCCGATTACTTGTCGAACCATCCCGCCGTGGACTCCAGCAAGCGTGAGGTCACGCACTCGTTTCAGAAGAACAAGCACGCCCCCTCGTGGACGATGGATTTTCAATTGATCCCGCCGGGTGAAGTGAAGACCGACAGTGGCATGAAGCAGATCGCCAATCCGTTCTTGCTCGGAAAGTTCCACGTCACGAGAGAACAATGGGAAGAGGCCGCGCTTGGTCCGAATCCGTGGAACAAGTCGTGGTCCGGGAAGAACCTGCCGGTGGACTCGGTCTCGTGGCTGATGTGCATTGAGTTCTGCAACAAGCTCAGCGAGATCCAACGGCTGCAGCCGGCCTATTCCGGTTCCGCGCCGAGCTACACGTTTAATCCGAAAGCTGACGGCTATCGCTTGCCCACAGAATGGGAATGGGAATACGCCTGCCGAGCGGGGACCGCGACGATTTACTGGTGCGGAGACTCGGACGACGAACTCAAGAAGATCGCGTGGTACGACGCCAACTCGGGCAGCAAGACGCATCCCGTGGACGAGAAGAATACACCCAATCCGTTCGGCCTGGTGGGCATGCACGGGAACTTGTGGGAGTGGTGCTGGGATCCGTATGACGGCAATGATCAGCGTCGTGTTCTTCGGGGCGGGCCGGGGATAACGACTCCACCCGTCTCGCCTCTGGTTACCGCGGCAGCGACGCGCCGGGCAGCGCCAGCCACAACTTCGGTTGTCGTGTTGCGAGGACCGTATTCCTTGACCCTTGAGCCCTTGGACCCTTTGCGATTGGAGATATTCCCTTGGGGGTCCAGGGGGGTACTCCCCCCTGGTCGCGCAAAAATTTGTTTTTTGGGGTATGCCAAAGATGTTTAACCGCTACGCCAACGGCGTGCGCGGCTTGGCGAGTAGCAGCCGCCGTCGCGAAAGCGCGCACGCCGATGGCGTTGCGGTTAAACAGGACAAACCGCTTGCGGAGATGAGAATATGGCCCGACGCGACGAAGAGCTGCCGATCATCCACGAGTACTACGAGTTTCTGGTGTGGTTCACGCCCAAGGTCGGTAAGTTCCCCCGCGAGCAACGCTTCACGCTCGGCGAACGAGTGGAGTTGGTTCTGTATCGAGCGCTCGAACTCTTGATTCGAGCACGGTATGCCCAGGAAAAAATCCCGTTGCTGGATCAGCTCAACGTCGAACTGGAAGTGCTGCGATTTCAACTGCGACTGGCCAAGGATTTGAACTGCCTGCCGCTGAAAGCCTACGGCGACGCCAGCCAAAAGTTGCTGTCGATCGGCAAGCAACTCGGCGGCTGGCGCAAACAACAAGAACGCAAGAGTCGGCCGTAGAGCGAGTGTGGCGCGACGCTCCGCGTCGCGATTCACGACGCGGAGCGTCGTGCCACATTGGGTGCGACTTCGCCGCGATGTTTAACCGCAACGCCAACGGCGTGCGCGCGACGCGGTGTTGTCTCCGTACTCGCCCACGCCGTTGGCGTTGGGGTTAAACATCGTGGATGCCTCATTGAAGACGGGGACGCGACCATGAAGCGAATCGGTCAGTTATGGGAACCGATGACGTCGTTTGAAAACCTGCTGCTGGCGTATCGCAAGGCTCGGCGAAGTAAACGCGGGCGACCGTCCGTCGAACGATTCACGTTCGGTCTGGAGATCGAGCTGGCTCGGTTGCGCCACGAGTTGCTCGCGGGTGAGTACCGGCCCGGCACGTTCCACAGCTTTGAAGTGCATGATGGAAAACGGCGAATGATCAGTGCGGCCCCGTTTCGAGATCGCGTGGTGCATCATGCTTTTTGCAATGTCGTCGAGCCGGTCTTCGAGTCCGTCTTCATCTCCGACAGCTATGCCTGTCGGCGTGGCCGAGGGACTCATCAGGCAATTTCTCGCTATCAAGCAGGGGCGCAACGAAACCGCTTTGCTCTGAAGTGCGACATCGCCAAGTACTTTCCGAGCATCGATCACGCCGTCTTAAAGGCGGAGTTGCGGAGGAAGATCAAAGACCCGCAGGTGCTGGCCTTGGCGGATCGGCTGATCGACCATGTTGACCCGAACACGACAGTGAACCTGCCGCCGGTTCTCTTTCCCGGCGACAACCTCTTCACCGCTCTGGAACGACCACGCGGCTTGCCATTGGGTAATCAAACAAGCCAATTCTTCAGCAATGTCATGCTCAACCCGCTCGACCACTTTGTGAAGCAAGAACTCGGCTGCCGCGACTACGTCCGCTATGCCGACGACTTCGTGTTGCTGCACGACGACTCTCGGCAGCTTGGAGAGTGGCGCGACGCGCTGGAAGAGTTTCTGAGATCGCGGCGTTTGCGGCTGCATCTTCGCAAACGACAAATCAGCCGCGTCAAGGATGGTTTGCCATTCCTCGGTTTCCGCTGCTGGCCCACTCATCTGAAGCTCTCCAATTCCGGACGACGGCGCTTCATTCGGCGATTGCACGAATACCAACGTGACTTTGCCAACGGGCAACTGAGTGCCGCGAAACTGACGCAACGCATCGCCGCCTGCATTGGTCATGTCGGTCACGCCGCCACTTGGGGCTTGCGAAAACAACTCTTTGGCGAAACAGTCTTCGGCAGCGGATCGTTGGCGGAAACGTCGTGTTCTTCGGGGCGGGTCGTGGAATAACAACTCCACCAATCTCGCCTCTGGTTACCGCAACAACAACACGCCGGACAACACCAACAACAACTTCGGTTGTCGTGTTGCGAGCACCGCACGGTGATTGAGAAGCCATTCTCCGTCACCTCATGCCAGAGCTTGAAGTTGGACTTCAACTTCAAGGAGCGCCGCGTGCAGTCCACGGCCAATGATCCCGTGTCTCCAGGAAACTGGCGGCCAAAGACAGAACGAGGCCCGGCAGGGCTGGTAGGACAGCCATGTCTCGAACGTCCTGCCGGGCGAGTTTTATAGCTCGCTCGGCCATGAGCGAGATGTTTAACCGCTACGCCATCGGCGTGCGCGCCCACGCCGATGGCGTTGGGGTTAAACAGGAAAACGCGAATTGAAAACATCGAAGTCTCTCTCAGAAAGGATCACCATGCTTTCCATCTTTCATGCCTTGCTTGCGTTGTGGAAAGGACTTCCCTTGCTGGGCAAGATCGTCGTTGGCATCGGCGGCGTGTATGTGGCTCACAAGGTTTATGAAGCGGCTGCCAATTGGATGAACACCTACTTGGATGAGAATCATCCTGACATCGAGTTTCGCTTGAACGCGGACATTGTTCGGTGGGCGACCGAGTTGGTGAAAGCCGTCATCACCACGGCGATGGCCAACGACAAGACAGGCACGCTGAAACACAACCTGCAACACATGGCCGAAAAAGCAGCGATCGACCTTGTGGCCGGAATCATCGGCGAACAATTTGACGAAGCGTTTGGCCGCCAAGGGTCAGCCCTCGAATGCGAGATCATTGCTCATGGAGTGCATTACGCACTGGTCAATGCTTAGTCCCCAATGTGAGACACAATGTGGCGAAGACCGATTCGGACGGCGCCTCTCGACGCGAGGTGGACGAAGCTCTGGCGGCGTTGCCCAGCGAGTTGTTCTCGATTGTCGTGACTCATTCGCATGGCGAGTTGCAGGATCGTGCTCCGGCGGTGGCCGCGTTGCGGTCGAGTTGGTTGCGCGGGGAATGGCCGGCGGTCGAACTGAAATGGCCCGCGCGGGTGACGATGCAGGCGTTGCGTGATTGGGTCGAACAGAACGAATTGCTCCGTCTGTGTGCCGGTTCGCAGCCGATGACCGATGAGTTGCTGACGGACGTGTTGCGGTCGCTTGAAGGTCACGATCGAGACGCGGCCAAGATTGGACGACGGCTGCTCGATCAGGCCGCTCAAGCCGTCGAAAACTCAACGCCGAAGGTCGAAGACAACCCGCTCGTCGAAGCCTTGAGCCACGTCCGTTCGGAAGAGTTTTTGGCGTGGTTGAATCAATTGGTTCTCACGGACGTTGACGGCACTGACGAGCGTGTGAGCGAACCACTCAACGGGCTGACTGCCGCTCAATCGCAAGAACTGGCGAAGATCTTGGCGAACGCCGTGCAGCAATGGCTCGATGACGTGGCGTCGCAAGCGGCTCGGCAATGTGTCGCTCGCGTGGATGGCAAATGGGCGCAGCGTCTGAGCGTCTGGCGGCAGTTGGAAGAGGTCTTCGGGCCGTTGGCCGCGCGGTTGGATTTGGGCTGGGACTTGTCCGCGGGAATCTTCCAGTCGCGCGGTTGGCAGGATCTCAAGAAGTATCAGAAGTTGATCGATCGGTTGCCGCAGATCAAAGACTTGGTGCGGGAACTTGGCAAGTTGCGAATGACGGATGACATCGACGACGAGGTTTCGTTCCCCGACCTCTTCGAGTCGCTCAAGCGGACGCGCGAAGAACAGCAGGAGATCGAGCATCCGTTGGCGAAACATCAGGCCAAAGGGATCGAGCGATCGGGCGACTTCACGCGGATGTTGCCCAGCGAGGCGATGCTCCGCTTGCGCCCCAGACTGAAACTGTTATGGCACGCCAAGCGAGCCGAGAACGCTCTGCTGACGTATCGCGTGCGCGGCACCTACATCGACCGCGTCTCGCGCGAGTCCGAGGAAGAGCAACCGCAGTCCCGTCGCCGAGAGCGCGGGCCGATCATCGTCTGCCTCGATACCTCCGGCTCGATGAGCGGCGGGCCGGAAGCAGTCGCGAAGGCACTTGTTCTGGAAGCCTGCCGCACCGCTCATGCCGAGAACCGCCGCTGCCTGCTCTATTCCTTCAGCGGCTCGAATGACTGTGCGGAGCTGGAACTCTCACTCACTCCTGATGGGCTGGCATCGCTACTCGATTTTCTCGCGATGAGCTTCGGTGGCGGGACTGATATCGATCTCCCGTTCCGCAAAGCACTCAGCCGCCTGCAATCCGAAGAATGGTCGCGAGCGGACATCTTGCTCGTCAGCGACGGCGACTTCGGTCAGCCATCGAGTTCTCTGCAAGCGGAGATCGACGACGCAC
>JBJXEX010000391.1:0-43664 GCA_046156195.1 Planctomycetaceae bacterium
CGAATTCGGCCGAGCGTTTGTCGTCGAGCTTCCCGAATACAACCAATACGGCAGCGCAAAGCCACACGGCAAAGGAGCGATCAAGTTGCTGGAGGACACGAACGGCGACGGTCGCTACGACAAAGCGACGGTCTATGTCGATGACCTCAACTATCCGACGGCCGTGGCGTGTTGGGATGGCGGCATCCTGGTCGGTGTCGCGCCGGACATCCTCTTCTGCAAAGACACCGACGGAGACGGCAAGGCCGACATCCGCAAGAAACTCTTCACCGGCTTCGGAATGGATAAGGCCGGCGAAGGGATGCTCAATTCGATTCGCTGGCGAATCGACAATCGGTTTCACATTCCGACCGGCTTGGACGGTGGAGAAGTTGTGGCGACTGGCGAGCCGGAGGGCGTTAGCCCCCTTACGACACCGAACGCTCCGGCGGCAAACAGTCCGGGGGCTGACGCCGCCCCGCTCGCCAACACTCGTGATCTCGCCACCGTCCAAACCAGTCGGGATGTGAAATCGATTGTCGATGCGCCAGCAAAACGAATTGAGCATCCCTTCGCCGGCCTTATCCATGCCAAATCCGGTGAAGAGCTTTTGACGGATATCGGCGCGACCGTCTCCGTCGGTGTCTTTGCAATACAAGATATCCGGCGCGACGCCGACCAAGATGCCGCCGTCCCAACAAGCAACGGCGGTCGGATAGTTGAGGTCATCGACATAGACCGTCGCTTTGTCGAAGCGTCCGTCGCCGTTCGTGTCCTCCAGCAACTTGATCGCCCCTTTGCCGTGAGGCTTCGTGCTGCCGTATTGGTTGTATTCGGGAAGCTCGACGACGAACGCTCGGCCGAATTCGTCGAAGTCCATCGCCATCGGCGAGCGGATCAGCGGCTCGCTGCCAACCAGTTCGATGTGAAAGCCAGGCTTCAACAGAAAAGACTTCAGAGCATCGTCGGGAGTCTTCGGAGCGATCCTGGGCAACTCCGCCGAAAAATCTTTGTCGGCGCTATCGGGCTTCTGATCATCGGCGATGCCGTGAGCTGCGAATGTCGTCAGCAGCCAACAAAGTCCAAGCGACCATCGAATCAGGAATCGTGTCATGCGTGCGACCTTGATTGAGGAACGGGAGCGTGTCACTTACCGTGAGCTTGTACTCGGCCGACAGCCGTCAGCCGATGGCCGACAGCCGTGATACCGTTTTCCGATCATGGAGAATTGGGATAACGGCGATCGACTTTCGCATTCGGCCGGGCGGCGTGTTGTCCCAATTTGTTTCCTGCCCGACAACTATTGGATGAAGCTCGAATGATGTCCGACTGGCTCAACAACATCTGCTGGCTGACTGACAGCTACAAGGTCTCGCACTTCAAGCAGTACCCGCCCGGGACTCGGCGAGTCTATTCGTACTTCGAGTCGCGCTCCGGCAGCACATACCCGGAAGTCTGCTTCTTTGGGCTGCGCTACTTCCTCGAACGGTATCTGGCCGGCGAGGTGGTCACGTCCGAAAAGATCGACGCGGCCGAGTCACTGTTTCGTCAGCACTTCGGCAGCGATGTCTTCAACCGAGCCGGTTGGCAGCACATCCTCGACAAGCACGACGGGCGATTGCCGATCATCATCAAAGCGGTGCCGGAAGGGACGATCGTCCCCGAAAGCAACGTGCTGATGACCGTCGAGAACACCGACGACGAAGCGTATTGGCTGACGAACTGGCTGGAGACGTTGCTCGTTCAAGTTTGGTATCCGAGCACCGTGGCGACTCAAAGCCGCGCAATGAAGCAAGTGCTGCTGCGGTTCCTGCGTGAAACGGGCGATCCGAGTTTGATCGGCTTCAAGCTGCACGACTTCGGCTTTCGAGGCGTGACGTGCCCAGAGCAAGCGGCGCTCGGCGGAGCGGCACATCTCGTCAACTTTCAGGGGACCGACACGATTCCCGGCTTGCTGCTGGCGAGACAGTTCTACGGCTGCGAGATGGCCGGGTTCAGCATTCCGGCGGCCGAACACAGCACGATCACCAGTTGGGGCGAGGAACACGAACTCGACGCGATGCGGAACATGCTGACGCAGTACCCGACCGGACTGGTGGCGTGCGTCAGCGACAGCTTCGACATCTTCCGCGCGTGCAGTGACTATTGGGGCGGCACGTTGAAAGATGCGGTCTTGGCTCGAGACGGCGTGCTGGTCGTGCGGCCCGATTCCGGCGATCCGCCGACGATCGTCGTGGAAGTCCTGCGACGACTCGGCGAGGCGTTCGGCACAACAACCAACGCCCTCGGTTTCAAAGTGCTGCATCCAAAGGTGCGAGTCATCCAAGGGGACGGCATCGACTTCACGATGCTCGGCACGATCTTGTCGGCGATGAAAGAGGCCGGCTGGTCGGCGGACAACATCGCGTTCGGTTCCGGTGGCGGTTTGCTTCAGAAACTAAATCGCGACACGCAGCGATTCGCATTCAAGTGCTCATCGGTGGTCGTCGGCGATCAGGAGCGGGATGTTTTCAAACGTCCGGTGACCGACGGCGGCAAATCGTCGAAGGCGGGACGATTGAAGCTGATTCGTGACGCGAATGATCAGTTGCGAACGGTGCGTGTGTCCGATGCTTCCGGCTTTCCTGATCTGCTCCAAACGGTT
Source organism: Planctomycetaceae bacterium (assembly GCA_046156195.1). Taxonomy (GTDB): domain Bacteria; phylum Planctomycetota; class Planctomycetia; order Planctomycetales; family Planctomycetaceae; genus SXKJ01. The sequence continues at coordinate 2,624 of JBJXEX010000391.1, forward strand.
TTCGAGAACGGCCATCTTTCCCGATTCGACAGCTTCGACGACATCCGCCAACGTGCGCTCTAAGTCCTTCATTCGTCGTCTCGGTTGCTGAGAGAAGTTCGCATCGAGACAACTCCGCTCGTCATGACAAAACCAGAACCGCTCTTGCACGTCGTCCTCTATCAGCCGGACATCCCGCAGAACACGGGTAACATCGGTCGCACTTGTGTGGCCGTCGGAGCCAAGCTGTGGCTGATCCGTCCGCTGGGCTTTCGGCTCGACGAAAAGCATCTGCGCCGAGCGGGTATGGATTACTGGCAGCATCTCGATTGGGAGGCGGTCGATTCGTGGGACGAGGTGCGCGAGCGATTGCCGGATCGGCGCATCTGGTGTCTGACAAAGTTCGCGACTCGGCTGGTGTGGGACGCGGACTTTCAGCGCGGCGACATCCTGCTGTTCGGCAGCGAGACACGCGGGTTGCCGGAGTCGATTCGCAATGCGAACCTCGCGAACAATCTCAAGCTGCCGATGAATGAAGTCGTGCGCAGCTTGAACCTCGCGAGCACCGCGAACACCGTCGTCTACGAAGCGGTGCGGCAGTTTGGCGGACTGATTGGTGAATGAGCGATCGGACCTGCGATCTCGGTCGCCAGCTCTTCACCGGATTTTCACCGAGCATGGCTGGGGAGCTTCAAAGAATCTTCGTGAAGGCCGGTCATGATCACGTCTGTGATTCGCCGCATCGGCCGGCTTGGGCGTTGCCCATCAAGGTGAGGCTCGACGGCGAGTTTTTAGCTCACGGACAGTCCCCCACTTGAATGCTCTATCGAAGGAGACAAACCATGAGGTCAGCGACTTTTCGAAGGCCAAGCGGATTCACGTTAATCGAATTACTGGTGGTGATTGCCGTCATTGCGGTTTTGATTGCACTGCTGCTGCCGGCCGTGCAACAGGCTCGCGAGGCCGCGCGGCGGTCGCAGTGCAAGAACAATCTCAAGCAACTCGGCTTGGCCATGCAGAATTACCACGACCTCCATCGCGTCTTTCCCTTCGGCTTTGACGAACGGGAAACGCTGTGGCACGCGATGGTCTTACCACAGATCGACCAGAGTCCCTTGTTCAAAACCTTGGTTTGGGCCGAGAGTGGATTGGGAAACTGGGACGCGGCTGGCTCGCCAAATCTGACCGCCTGCGAAACGGTCATCGACATCTTTCGTTGTCCTTCCATGCCGCGACCGACTCACGAGAGCAATCAGAACATTCCCGGCCGAGTGCCCAACACCTATCGCGGGTGTGCGGGATCGAATGTCTTTTCCGATGACGTCAGCACGATCCCGCCCGGAGTTCCCCCCGGCGCGATGGCACTGGAACAGGTTTCACTCAACGGCATGTTGTTCGGCTGCAGCAGCGTTCGGATCGGCGACGTCAAGGACGGCACCAGCAACACGGTCATGTTCGGCGAGTCCTTCAACGACACCTATGTCAAAGACGGTCAAGAAATGGACTTTTGGCAGATGGGCTCGCCGCAATCGGGTGGTTGGGTCATGGGTGGGGCGGGAGGCACGGAATACAGCGAAGGTCTCGGTTCCACGGGGCCCAAATTGAATAGCCGCCTCGACCTTTCCGTCCACGGCACGCTGATGGAGATGTCCTTCGGCAGCTATCACACCGGCGGAGCACACTTCAACATGGTCGATGGCTCTGTGCGGTTCCTTTCCGAGAACGTGAGTCTGACGACGTACCGTGGCTTGGGTTCGCGTAACGGGCGTGAAGTCGCGGGTGAGTTTTAATCATCACCGCGGGTCTGGCAGAAAGGTGCATCACATGAAAGCGTTGTTCGGGTACTCATTCGTTAGTTGTTGCCTGCTGTGGTTGACGGGTTGTGGCGTCGCGCCCTCGCCGAGTTATGGCAAGTTGTCATTGTTGAGTGTTTCGGGAACGGTCACGTTAGACGGCCAACCGTTGCCCGAGGCCGTTGTGACCTTCGACGCGGACGACGGTCAGTTTTCCTACGGACGGACCGACTCCGCGGGCCGGTTTTCTCTCCAGTTTGATTCCGTCAAAGCGGGAGTGACGCCCGGAAAGAAGATTGTGCGCATCAGCACCACGCGGAAACTTCTGGGGCTGAATACCGTGGAGGAAGAGGGCGAAGAAAGCCGCCCCGAGGGTGCGGCCACGCCAGCCGCGCGGCCCGCGGAGTTGGTTCCCGATCGCTACAACAAGAAATCCGAACTGGTGGCCGACGTCACACCGGACAAAACGCGATTCGACTTTCCGCTGAGTTCGAAGTAGCTCTGAGCCGAATGGGGCTGGCCATGATGCAGGCGCTGAGCACATTCAATCCGTGAACTCGCGGCGCTTTCTGAAGTCGAAATTCAACGATCGTTCCCGACGACTTCATGTTTGTCGGTCAAGATGAGGCCGACAACTTTTGTGTCTCCCCTCTTGAAAGGACGGCTGTGATGTCACCAACGATTTTGATTGCGGATGATGATCGTGAATCGGCCATGTTGTGCGAAAACTATTTGCATCGGTGCGGCTATCGAGTGCTGCTGGCGTCTGGCGGCGTCGAATGTCTGACGATTCTGCGACAGGAAGCTCCAGCCGTCATTGTCGCTTCGGTCAATATGCCTTGGGGCGGTGCCGATGGTTTGCTGGATTGCCTGAGCGAAGAGTCGAACTCGCTGCCAGGCCCCAACGTCATCCTGACAGGCCATACGGCGTCCGAGAATGTCACCGCCTTGCGCGAAATGCCCGGAGTGTTTCGGTATCTTCGCAAACCGTTCCTGATGGGACGCCTGCTGGATGACGTTCGGGCAATCGAGCTTGGACTCCGCGACGCGAGCCGGCCGAATTGGAGTCTTCGGATTCGACAGACTCCTGTCGCGTGTCACTGACATTGACTCTGGCCCATCTGTTGGCCGGCTTGCAGACATCGTTATCGCCGAAGGCGACTCTGTTTCTGCATGATTGTGGCGCGGCGCTCCGCGGCGCGATTCACGACGCGGAGCGTCGTGCCACATTGCGGCTTCGCACCTTAGCTCGATCGCCTACGAATGCAGGTAGAGCAGCAGACCGAACTGGTAGGCGGCCACTCCGCTGGCGGCCGACAGCGCGTGCCAGCGTTGTCGTGAGTAAAGCCAAAACAGAATTGCCAAGACCGCGATTGTCCCCGCCGCTTTCGCTGGCAGAAACAGGCTGAGGTATTCCGGCTCCAGCCTGATGAGGTGCCAGCAGAGAGGGTTTCTCTCGGTCAGCAAGATCTCAGACTTTGTCAGAACGACCAGCCAGGCGTCGTACGCCGACACAGCTCCGATGAAGCCGCACAAAGACCAGAAATACGATGTCGCATGTTTCGCAATCCACGGTACGCCGTTGTCATGAAAAGCTCGGTCGGCACTTCCTCCGGTGACACCCATCGCTGCTGTCTCCTTCGTCGAAGAATGATTTCAAGTGTCGCGGCACGTTAGCCCGGGCAAGTGAAGCGACGACGGAGAGTTGATGAATTCCGATGGGCGTTAGGGAGGCTGCGATTGTTAGCCCATTCTTTGCGACATTGTGGCGCGACGCTCCGCGTCGCGATTCACGACGCGGAGCGTCGTGCCACATTGCGGCTTCGCCGCCCTATGCCTTGCGGCCGACGAACAGATACCACGGCACGCGAGCGAGCGGCACATACGGTAACCGCGTGGTGAATTCCAAGAACCGGCGGCACTCGAAACGGCGGTGCAAATAGCGGACGTGATCGGAGTGCAGATGCACGTTGTCGAACGCGAACCACGTCGGCCAGAACGTCCGCGTGAACCAGGAATGCTTGGCGTAGCCGATCTCCGGATGCTTGCGCGAAACGTAAAAATCGACCGCTCCAAAAGTGCCTCCCGGCTTGAGCATCTCGTGTGCGCGATCGACGGCCGCGAACCAGTCGGGAATCATCGTCAGGCTGTATGAGCAGGTGACGACATCCGCTTGGATCGGCAGCTCGAATCGAGTCGCGTCGGCCGTGATGGTTTCGACGTTCGACCAGCCATGCCGCTCGCAGCGCTGGCGGGTTTGCTCCAGCAGCGATGGCGAGAGGTCCACGACGAAGACCTTGCCGAGCTTCGGGACTAGATCGGCGACGAACTCTAAGTTCGCTCCGGTGCCTCCACCGAGATCGACCCACACCGCGCCCTCGTGCAGCGGAAGCTGCTGCACCAACTCGCGCCGGCCGGGAAGCAGCCGTTCGCGGAACGAGTCGTAGTCGCTGGCTTGCTGCTGATAAAAACTCTCCATGCGTTCGGCGTGAGTGCCACCGCGCACGGGTGCGAGAGTGAGTCGATACAACGTGCGAAGATCCGCGATGGCGGTCATGTGAAGCTCCTTGTGAACGTCGCCGTCATCGCTCCGCGTGACGAGCCGAGCGTTGATCGACGGTTTCCGGTGATTGAAGACTGGTGAAGCGTTCGGCTCATCACGCGTAGCGTGATGGCTACTTAGGTTGCCATGTGAGCGATGTGAAAACTGCCGTAGGTGTGGACTCGGTCGCGAGCGTGCAGGTCGTCGGCGAGTCCGCGCTGGTAGCGCAACAAGTCGGCGACTTCCCGTTCGCGTCCATCGTGAAGGACGCGCACACGATCGACGAAATCAGTAAGCAGCCCGCCGCTGCGCCACAGGATGCGAGCATCGGGAGTCGCGTGATCCACGATGGCTTGCCATTCCTGGGCGAGCGCGGGCTGCCGAGAGGTACTCAACCAATCCATGTGATCCAACAAGACGAACCGCGAGATCAGCGGCGACTGCTCGGTCAAGAACTGCGTGACCGACGCCGTGTGAGTGCTGACGCGATCCACCAGTCCTCCGCGCAGCCGCTGGAAGTTCTCCTCCCGCAGATATTCGGGACAGCACGTCGGTGAGTACTCGCCAGTCAGATACACGCGCCAGAAGTAATTGTCTTGCAGAGAGAGTCGCGTGAAGACTGTCTCGATGCTGTCCTCAACGAACTTGGCGATGCCTCCGACATACGACTTCTCCACCTGTTCGCGCTGTGGTCGAGGCACGCCGACCAGCGACAGCGTCGCGTCACGTCCGAGCAGCCAGCGGACAAACTTGGTCCAGAAGATCGGCCGCAGTTGCGACTCGTAAATCGACTGCTGCTCTTCGATCGAGCCGGCGTGCAAGATCGCTTCGATGCTGTCTCGCGCGCGGGCCACGCGGTCGATGTAACAATTCACCAGCCAGGCGAACCAACCGGAACTCCCTCGGAAATAGAACGACCGACGTCGCTCGCCGGAGAAGAAGTCGATGTGGCGATCCCAGTACTCCCGCGCGCCCGGTGACATCGAAGGCCGGAGCGTGCCGGCATACAGCGCGCGGACATTCGCGATCCGCCCGCGACCGAACATCGAGAAGAAGTCCTCGTAGTCCAGCTCGCGAATGCCCGCCAGCTTTAACTCCAGCAGCGAGTTCTGAGCGGGATTCAAATCCACGGCGAAGACGTGCTTCGGCTCTTGCAGCACATAGTCGAGCGCATTGCATCCGGCCGACGTGATCACCATCACGCGGTCGCTGGGCGACAGTTCCAGAGCCGTCCGATCCAGTCGCGGGTCTTCCCAACAAGTGTTGTAGACCAGGTTGTGCTGATGCACGAATTGGAACACTCGCCCTTGCCACCAGTCGTTGAGTTTCATGGTCCTGCCTTTCTTTGGTTTTGTGAGCCGATGGCGCTAGCCACGGGCCGCGGTCGATGATGGTTAATGGCGAATTGCCCGACGCTAGCGCGTTCGGCTCACAAAGCGAGAATTGCCCGACGCTAGCGCGTTCGGCTCACAAAGCGAGTGCCTTAAAGCGCTAGCCGCCGGTCATTCGCCGCAAAACATCGATCCTGAATTACCGGTGGCTAGCGCCATTCCGCTCAAAGAGATTGTCGCTGGGCCACGTTTCCGCGAACGAAGTCGATTCGCCGAAGAATCCAGTTTCCACCGGCACCAGCTCCAACTCGTTTCCGTGAGCGGGACGATGGATCAACTCAAACGTGCCGTCGGTGTACTCGACGATCGCGGTGCAGCTTTCGACCCAGTCGCCGCTGTTGAGATATCGCACGCCATTTCGCTGCGAGATTGTCGGTGTGTGAATGTGCCCGCAAAGGACCGAGTCACAGCCCTTCGATGCGGCATGTCGCGTGACGGCATCCTCGAAGTCGCTGATGAAGTTGGTCGCGCGTTTGACTTGTCGTTTGATGGCCGCGCTCAGCGACCAGTAGCCGAATCCGCAGCGTCGCCGAGCCAGATTGAACCAGCGATTCAGCAGGAGCAGTCCGTTGTACCCCACGTCTCCCAGCAGCGTGAGCCACCGTGCGTGTCGCACCACGGAATCGAACTGGTCGCCGTGCATCACCAGCATTCGCCGACCGTCGGCCGCGTGATGAATGAACTCATCCGCAATCTGCACGCTGCCGAGACTGTCGATGAAGTCTCGCAAGAACTCGTCGTGATTCCCCGGCGTGTACCGCACGATCGTGCCGCTCTTGAGCATTCCCAAAATGCGTCGCACGAGAAAACTGTACGAGTCGTCCCAATACCAGCCGCGCCGCAAGCGCCAGCCATCGATGATGTCGCCGACGAGATAGAGATACTCCGGCTCATGCTCTTTCAAGAACGCCAGCAGCGCGTGAGCGTTCGCGTATTTGCAGCCGAGGTGCAGATCACTCACGAAGACCGAACGAACCATCGCCATGCGAATCCTCCGCCAAAGGCACGTCTCCAACGTGTTCAGAAAGCAGCGTCCGTCGAAGGCCGCGCTTCCGTCGCGACTCGTTTCACTCAACCGATCCTCAGGTGAATCGTCTGCTGTGTTGAACCGCGTCATCGCGAGGTATCGGCGATGCGAGTAAAGGCTTGTTGAGGATCACGAGAGCTTTTGGTGAGGATGAGCAAGACAATCGATCCGATGTGAACTCAACAGATTTCGCAGGAGTGACGGTGTTCCGCATTCACAAACCTGGGTTCTTCGTCATTCGTGTTGAATGATGAGTGAGCGGCAAGGCACTAGCCGCCGGTGATCGCTAGCAGACCGGCGGCTAGCGCCTTGCCGCTCACGAGTGTTGTCCGACAGGAATGGCAGAGAGCCCAAACGTGACGGGCCGAAGTCATCGCGAGCCTAGCCAGGTCAGCCGCATCCCGTGTCCTTGCCAGAGGACGAGCAAATCTTTTGTGGACCATAACTCGATGCCATTGGCTGGATCGACGATCCGCCACTGGTCATGGCCGTCTGGTCCAAGGCAGACCACGGAGTGCGAGACACCCGGCAGCCAGCCGCTCTCTTGGCGATCTTTCCAGCCGGCCGGCACATCGCGCGGCAGTTCAACCGTCAGGATCGCCGGAGCGTCTTGCGTCACCGATCGCAGTGACGCCAGGTTCTTCGAGCCGAGCACTTCGATTCGCCACGGCGACGGGAGCTTCTTGCTCAAACCGCGATACAGGCCCATCCAGTGAGTCCCTTCGCGAGTCAAACACAATCGCGCCATTTCCGCTTCCGTGGTCGTGACTCCCACGCGACGCAAGGCGGTCGCGGCCGACGCCGCGCTGCAGGTGTGCGACGTGGATTGCAAACAGCTCTCTCCCTCCCAACGGTTCTCGCAAGTGGGAGCCACTCCGAAAAGCGGGCGAACTAAGGCTCCCAGACCGACGACCGTCAGCATGACGACGATGATCGTTCGGGATCGAGGACGACCTCGCAGCCGGCGACACGACAAGCCGATCAATCCAGCGGCGAACAGCGGCAGCCAGTTTCCCAGCACGATCAAATTGGAAAACGGCAGCCACCGCGCCAGACACGGATGATCCCAGATAAAGGCGATGTACGACACCAGCCCGATGGACAGGACCACTCCCGCGACATCCACCCAACGCAGCGGCCACTGACGGCTCCACTGTCGCATCGCATAGCCGCAAGCGGCGGACAGACTCACGTTGATCGCGATCCCGAACCAGAGATCCTCCATCGCACGGAACTCCATTTCGGAAATGTTCGCTCAACGGACATTGAGCAGGAAATCGGTCTCGTTATCGGGGATGTCTGTCGCGACGGCATTCGCGGGCAGCATTTGTTCGACCATGCCTTGCAGCATTTCAGACGGATCGGGGGGCGAGACCACTCGCAACAGATAGGGATCACAAATGATCGTATCGCCCACGCAGAGCACCACCGTGCGTTCAGACAACTCTTCGCCGTTGTGAAAGACTTCGCTGCTGAACCCCACCAGGCACATGCGACGGTGCTTGTCGAATCGGACGGCAAACTGCGGAGCGTGTGCCGGCAAGGACTCCAAACGCAACGGGCAGACCTGCGCGGCACCCACGAATAGGCCCCAGCGCAAGACCGCTTCGTCGATGACGACCAGACGATCGGCGGGGAAAAAACGAATTTGCTCGCGAAACCGTTTGGGACAGGAGACCGTGAAAGCCTCCCCTTCCACATGCAACCAAAGATCCGGTGTTTCAGACGGGCCAGACATCAGAGACCACTCCATTGCCGACGGCTGGGCGAGGCAGTGCCGCTGGCGAATCAGATTCCAAGACCGTGTGGTTTCGATTTCGAGCCGGCCAATTTTTGATGAACCGGGGCTCTGTCGATTTTTCGCAAGCTCTCAATACCAGGTCCTCCGAACTCTTCATGTCCTGCCGGCAACGTCACGGAAACTCCGGATTCCGTCGCGAGGAAAAGTGTCGCGAATGATTCACGACCGTGATTCCAAACCACGTTCCGGTTCTTCATTGAGTTTTCACGGAATCACTCATTGATCTTTTTGGCGATCGAGCACCATTGCTGGCCGTCGAACAGCCAGAGGCCGCGAGATGGACGAACCACGCACATTGCCGGATCTCATCAAACACACCGAGAAACTTGCTCGGCAGTTGATGGAGCATTTGCAGTACGACGTGGCTCCGAAAGCTCAACGACTGGTGGATGCGGCGCGGCCCGAACCGGCCACGCTGGCTGAGAGCGAAGAGTTCACCAACCGGCTATATCGCGAATGGGTCGCTTGTTCCAAACAGATCGACCAGATGGTGAGCCAACTCGAATAGTTCAACAGCGCACTTTGTAGCGGGGTAACCAGGCCCGCGTTCTGGCGAACGCGGCTAGATCGAGACTCGGAGACTTGCCGGATGATCGCCTCAACAAAGCTGAGAGTCGGAACCGCTGCGAGCAGCCTCGAACACGAGGAATCGCCAACGACGCTGGCTCAACTTCCGCGACAGGACATTCAAGTCGCTCCCACCGATCGATCGTCGGTCGTGGTGCAGGCGTTTGAGACTCACCCGGATGTGCCCGGAGTGCTGGTCGTCGATGACGGCGAATTGGTCGGGGTGATCTCGCGAGGCAAGTTTCAAGAACGGCTGAGCCAACCGTTTGGCTTGGAGTTGTTTCTCAAACGTCCGATTCACGCGATGCTCAATCAACTCGCGGACGATACCTGGGTGTTGCCGGCGGATTGCGAAGTGGCGGAGGCGACTCGGTTCGCACTCAATCGGCCGAATGGCATGATCTACGAGCCTCTGGTCGTGTTGGAAACGAGTGGCCGATTCACGCTGTTGGATACGCACACGTTATTGCTGGCCCAGACGCATTTGCTGGTTCAGGCCAATGACACGATCCACCAGCAGAAGGAAGCCGCGGAAGCCGCGAGTGCCGCGAAAAGCGAGTTCCTGGCGAACATGAGCCACGAAATCCGCACTCCGCTGACCGCCATCTTGGGCTTCGCCGAGAACTTGATGGATGGCGGTCACGACGAGACCGAACGGCGCTCGGCATTGAAAACCATCTTGCGAAACGGTGAGCATCTCCTGGAAGTCATCAACGACATTCTGGATCTCTCAAAGATCGAAGCGGGCAAGCTGGAAGTGGAGCAGTTGCCGATTTCCCCCATGCAGGTCGTGGCGGACGTGTTGTCGGTCATGCGTGTGCGCGCCGATGCGAAACAACTGCCTTTGCGAGTGCGTTACGACAGCCCCCTGCCCTCGCTCGTGCGAACGGACCCGACTCGCTTGCGACAGATTCTGATCAACCTGATTGGCAACGCGATCAAGTTCACGTCGAGCGGCCATGTGGAGCTGCAAGTCGAACTGTTGGATCGGCAGAGCGATCGGCCACAAATCCGATTCGTCGTGGCGGACACGGGGATCGGGCTGTCTCGCGAGCAAATGGACAAGCTCTTCAGTCCGTTCACACAGGTCGATGGTTCGACGACGCGTAAGTACGGCGGCACGGGCTTGGGACTGTCGATCAGCCGTCGGCTGGCTCGGATGCTGGGGGGAGAAGTGACGGTCGCCAGTGAATTGGGGAACGGCAGTCAATTCACGGTCGTCATCGACACCGGCATCCTGAACGACGCGGCCTGGATCGAAACTCCGAGCGAAGCGGTGCGTCACGAAGAGCCTTCGCGCCGCCTGGAGTCCGATCCCTTTGAGGCACCTTGCCGCATCCTGTTGGCAGAGGACAGCCCGGACAATCAGCGACTCATCAGTGTGCTCCTGCAACGCTGGGGAGCTGACGTGACCGTCGCACACAACGGCGAGATGGCGGCCGACATGGCGTGGAAAGCATTTCGTCGCGGCCAGCCGTTCGACGTCGTGTTGATGGACATGCAGATGCCGGTTCTTGACGGCTACTCGGCCACTCGGCTGTTGCGATCGAAAGGCTATCAAGAGCCAATCGTCGCGCTCACGGCCAACGCCATGCGCGAAGACAAGGAACGCTGCCTCAACGCTGGATGCGACGACTACGCGATCAAGCCGATTCAACGAGCCGAACTGCGGCGCGTGCTCGACGGACAAATGCGAGGACATGGCCCCCAGCACATCGAATCCGAATCGATCGACGACGAACTTGAACCGGCTTGGACGCCCATTGAATCCGTCGATGAGCGCGAGCCTCCCATTCCCGCCTGCCACCGTCCTCCCGGCGGTGGCAATGGCCCCGCCACAGGTCACTCGGCCCCCACAGAGGGGCCTGTGGCGGATGTCTTACCACGAACGGAAATCGGTGAACCGCTGCCGGAGCGCGAATCGGCTCTCGAACGGATGAATCGCGACGAGGAGTTGTACGGCGAGATCTCTGACATCGTCCGACAGCTTGTTCCTGATCTGTTGGTGGAGATCGAGCGTTCCTTGAAGGACCGCGATCAGGATCGACTGAAGCGAGCGGCTCACACGTTGAAGAACTCGGCCGACAACGTGGGTGCCAAACCGACGTTCGAGGCGGCCTATCTCGTCGAGCGACTCGCGAAGGAGAACGATTGGAATTCGCTTTCTACGGCGATCTTCCAACTGCATTACGAGGCCATCCGTCTGCAAGCCGCGTTGTCTCGGCCAAACTCACCCGTTGCTCAGGAATCAACATGCCTAAGTTCTTAATCGTCGATGATTCGCCGGTCGATCGCCGTCTGGCAGGCTCTGTGCTGGAGAAGCTCGAAGGGGCCTCCGTGGTTTATGCCAACAACGGACTGGCCGCTCTTGAGAAACTGTCGGTCGAGACTCTCGACGTCGTGATCACAGACATCCAAATGCCGGGTCTCGACGGCTTGCAACTGGTGCTGGAAGTCCGACGCAAGCATCCGCAGATTCCGGTGGTGCTGATGACGTCGCGCGGTAGCGAGGACATGGCAGGCCAGGCTTTGGAGGCGGGTGCGGCCGCGTATGTCCCGAAGCGCCGCTTGTTGCAAGACCTCGCGGCAACCGTCGAGCGAGTTCTCTCCATCACCTACATCGAACGGCAATCGTCGCGCGTCATGCAGCGACTGACACATCAAGACTCGTCGTTCATCGTCGACAACGAACTGGCTCTGCTGCTGTCGCTGGCCACCCACTTGCGAGGCACCGTCAACACGATCTGGAAGTGCGATCCGGTCCAGGTTCTCCGCATCGGCATGGCTCTGGAAGAGGCGCTGGTCAACGCCTGCCTGCACGGCAATTTGGAACTCGATTCGGAACTGCGAGAAGCGGACGAGAATCTGTTTCAGCAACTCAGCCGGCAGCGAGTGACTCAAATGCCATACGCCGCACGCCGCATCTTTGTCGATGCGCAGCTCACGCCGACCCTCTTTCAATGTGTGATTCGAGACGAGGGCAAGGGCTTCGATCCCACGCAACTCCCCGATCCATTTTCCGAAGACGCGCTGGGACGCACGACCGGCCGTGGATTGACGTTGATCCGCTCGTTCATGGACGAAGTGCAGTTCAGCGATCGCGGCAACGAGATCTTGATGATCAAGCACAAGACCACGCTCCCCAGCAGCCGACTGCTCGACTCGCACATGGACGCCCTGCCTGAGTTGAGCACCGTTTTGTAGAGGTTGTTGTGGCGCGACGCTCCGCGTCGCGATTCACGACGCGGAACGTCGTGCCACATTGCGGCTTCGCCGCCTTAGAGGTCACGGCCATGTCACCCACGCCCCTCTCCCCACGAGTTCAAAATTCGTTGCTCGCACAGTCGGACGAAAGTCCGTTGGCACTCGCGCGGCGATTGGTCCGCGAGAAACAGTTTGTCCCGGCGATTCAGGTCATTCGCAGGGCACTGAAGAGCGAAGAACCAACGGCGGAGTTGCATGAGATCCTGGGCCGAGCATTGCTGCTTTCGGGAGACGCCGCCGGTTCGATGTGGCACTTTGTGCAAATGACGTTGCTCGCCCCGGAGCAGTCGTCCGGCTTCGTGAATCTCGGCGCGGCGTACAACCAACTCGAAAAGTCGTCGCAGGCCGTGGACGTGCTCACGAAAGCCATCAAGCTCCAACCGACCGCACCGGCTTATCACAATCTGGGGATCGCTCATCGGCAATTGAAGCGTTGGCCATCTGCGAAAACGGCCTTTCGAGAAGCGTTGCGGCTGAATCCGAACCTGGCCGAGGCCCATGAGAACTTAGCAAGCGTGTACGTCGAGCTTGGGGACTTGACGCTCGCGATCACGCATTTTCAGAAGGCATTGGAACTTCGTCCGAGCTTCGCGCGGGCCTCCGCAGGACTTCACAAAGCGACCCTGGCGCTCTCGCAACCTCGGAAGCCTGCGCCGGAATCGGACTCATCAACTGACTCGACGCCGCCGGATCTCCGGACATCGCTGTTACCCAAAACCAACGCCACTCAAATGGACCCGCTCCGCGCCCGCTATTTGGGCCGCGACATCGCGCGGGCGGCAAATGATCTGCGGCAGCATTTCGAGAACACCGTCATTCCACTTTTGAGTCAAATGCACCGCATGGTGATTGATGGCCGCAGCAATTCGATCGCTTGCGGCGGTCACCAGCGGGAGTATCGCGCCGCGTGCCTGCACAATTCCCAACTGCGAAAAACGCTGCGCTTGCTGTGCGTGCGGCTGTTTGCAGCGGACGAGCTATCGCGCAGCTCGTCCAGATGAGGGACGCCCCCATCGACCTTGCGTCGATGCAGCGAGAGATGGAGAGCTAACCAACGGCATGGTCCGAGGCCGTCAGTCCCCAAGCTGGATGGGAGCGGGACATTTTTCAATGTTCGACGTGTGCTCAAGCCCTTTGAGATTCCACGGGGATTCACCGGCTCTTCGTCAACGCTTCATCTCGCCCGGATAGCCTGCGATCCGTTGAGAGTCGAATTCGCACTGTGACGAGAAACACGGTCGCGAATGAGTAGGTTGCGAACGACACGGATCACGAGTCCCGCCTCTTCACGAAGTCTTCACCGTTGATTCATCAGTGCCTCAAGCGTGACTCGTACCGTCCCGTCCGAAATCAGCAGTCGGCTCTCAACAGATGTGCCGGCAAGTGCCGACCGCTCGCGATGAACTTGCGAGTGACGCACGCCAGAAGTCAGCAGCGAAGGAGTCGCGAAGTGATGAAGGGAATCGTTCAGGGTCAGGGGGTTTGAGCGGAATGTTTGACCGGTCCCCGGTCGTCCGCTCGGCCGAGTTGTTTTTTTTCCAAGGAGAGTCCAATGAAGGTCTCGAAGCGTCTGAATTTGTTGGCGGCTCGGCGTGGTTTCACGCTGATCGAGCTGCTGGTGGTGATCTCGATCATCGCCATTTTGATGGCCTTGCTGTTGCCGGCGATTCAGCAGGCTCGCGAGGCGGCTCGTAACACGCAGTGCAAGAATAACCTCCGTCAGATTGGTATCGCGATGCACGTCTTCGCGACCAAAGATACCAATACCCGATTGGCGTCAGGTCAATGGGATATGTATCGCGATGGTTTGATGGACAAGCACGGGTGGGTTGCCGACGTTGTGGGCTTGAAGGCTGGCAAACCGGATCAGATGAAATGTCCCACCAACCCCATCCGTGGTACTGAAAAGCTGAACGACGCCAACGGCGACAAGAATACCTCGAATGGTAATCGCTTGGCCGCCAACCCGGATCCGTCAAAGTTCAACGTCTCCGATCTTTACCAATTCGATGGGTCGGTCATCACGGCGAAGACGGGTACGCTGTATACAGCGACGGCGAAGATGGTGAATGAGTTGGGAATGAATACCAACTATTCCTCAAGCTGGTATCTGTCACGCAGCGGTGTGAAGTACACGACCGTTGGATCGGGAACCGCGGCGGCACTGCACGTCATCGGTGCGTCGACTGCCTACCCGAACACCTTTGCTGGAACCGGAACCGTCAACATTTCGGGATTCAAAGAAGTCAATAATACGACGGGGTCGCTCACTCAGCGCATGATTGAGGTGTCGGACGTTCCGGCCAGCAACATCCCCTTGCTGGGAGACACTGCTGCTGGTGACATCGACGAAGCGATCTTGGTGACGACGATCAACAGCGAACTGGTGGCCGGTTCCCGTTTGGGTGAAGCAGCCAACGACGGCCCAGCCTATTGGGACGCTACTTTGGGCAAGGTTACGCTCATCACGGCAACTGATGCGGCCAACCAGTATATCCCAACGCGATTTCCGTCTATCGGCGATCTGATCAATGCGACTAACGAAGTGAATTACGCCGGTACCGGCGCGACCACTGCCCCTCTGACCGCGAAGTTGATCCTTCAGGATACTCGCGACTGGCAAGCCGTGCATGGCGGCAAGGCCAACATTCTCATGGCAGACGGCAGCGTGAAGGAGTTGAAGGATCTCAACGGAGACACATTCTTCAACCCCGGATTCCCCGTGAGCGGTGGTTCGAGTCAAACGGACGGTTACACCGATGGGGTTTGCGAAATTAACCCCTTCGAGGTCTACACCGGCACGATCTTGAATTTCAAAGGCCTGACAAAGGGCAAGTTCGAGTAAGTTAAGACAGTTGTAGCTATGTGTGTCCCCTGTGTTGTGCTGAGGGCGGAACGGAAGATGCGCTGAGCGTCGACCGGCCGCCCTTGGCCGTTTTCCTGAGCCGTTGAACGGTAGGCCGAGTCTGGTCAGATAGATCCACCGCAAGATGGGCGTCAATTGTGGGTCTCGATGGCTTGCCCCACCCGTTACGGCATTTTGAAGGTTTGAAGCCATGCCCACGACGACTTCGGTTTGTCCCCGCTGTCACACGGAAGTTTCATCAGGAATGACCCGCTGCCGATCCTGTAATCAAACGCTGGCACGCCCCGCCGTGTCTGAGCCAGTGCCGAGCAAGCTGGAATCCGACACGGTGACCGGGACGTTGGACCGCGGGACGGCTGCCTCGACGAGCGGCGAGAAATTGCGTGTCGAGTGTGCATGTGGCGCGGGGATTCGCGTCGGCATCGCTCTGCGGGGTAAGCGGGTGAAATGTCCGAAGTGCTCGGCGGCCGTGTTGGTCCCTGTCTTGCAGGACAGCAGCAGCAGTCAGATCGCTCCGGCGATCGAACGCCCCTCTTCCGTGCCGCGACCGAAGGAATCATTGTCGGGCGACTCGTCTGTCGTTCGCCAATCCGCTGAATCCTCCGTGACGAGCCGATCTGCCGACGATCAGACGCTTTTGCAAGCCATTGAATCCGCAGCCAAGTTGCCCATTCCGACCGATGCGGTCTCAGCACCTCAAGGCCGATTGTCGTCTCGCAAGTTGCGCAAGATTTGCAATCAACTGGAAACAGCCAACGTGCTCAGTGATTCCGATACGATTGCACGGCGGCAGTCGCTGCTGGAATTGGGACAGTCGCAGGACAGCCAAGTTCTGGAGATTCTGGTCGAGCATTCTCAGGATACTTTGTCGGTGATTCGTGATGGGGCTGTCACGGCGTTGGGGGAATTGGGTGATCCCGCTGGTGTCCCGACGGTATTGCGAGCGTTGTTGGATCGAGATGCGGATGTCATTCGAGCGGCGTTCACGACGCTGAAGAAGATTGGAGATCGCCGCGTCGTCCGGGCATTGCTGCGTTACGGAATCGAACGTCCGCAATGGAAGCCGTTGGCCAACGACACGCTTGTGCGACTTGGCCCGCGTGTCACGCAGGAGTTGTTGAGCTTGCTGCAAACCAACGACGCTGGCTTGATGTTGGACGCGATCGTCTTGCTCGGTCGGATTGGCGACAAACAAGCGGTGCCGTCGCTGATCGCGAGCCTGAGCCACGTCTCCAACTTGCTCAAAGCGCATGTCACCGAGGCGTTGGCTCTGATCGGTGATCCGAGTTCTGTGCCGCAACTGCTGCAAATGTTGCAAGACCCTTGCGCGACGGTGCGAGCCAATGCCGCCTCTGGTTTGGTGCGGTTGGTGGATCATCGCGCGTTTCGTCCGCTGTTGAATGCACTTCAGGACGAGGATTCCGATGTGCGACGCTATGCCGCGATCGCGTTGGGCGAACTCGGCGAGGCCAAGGCCGTTCCCGAACTGTTAAAGGTTCTGCAAGGCTGGGAGCTGTTGGTGACGATGGATACACCGTTCGTTGAGGCCATTGTCGAGACTGTTGGAAAACTTGGTGATGCTTCGTCCGTGACGGGGCTGTTGCCGCTGTTGGGATCGAACAGTGAAGGAGTGATGATCAAGACCGTGCTGGCCTTGAAGAAGCTGCGCTTGCCCGCAGCGATTCCCGCGCTCATCGCGTTGCTGCAAGCACCACAACCGGCACTGCGTCGTCGCGTGGTGGAAACTCTGGGACAGATTGGAGACGTTGCGCTGGTGCCGGTGCTAGGTGAATTGCTTCGGCAGGATGCCTCGCGGGAAGTCCGCGCAACCGCCGCCCGGTCGCTGGGAGAACTGAAAGCTCGTGAAGCCTGTCCGTTTCTCGAAGAGGCCCTGCGCGAGGAGTTCTCGATTCGCTGCCAGGCCGTCATCGCTCTGGGAGCGATTCAGGAGCGGAGTACGCTCCCGGCCTTGATGGCGATGCTCAAAGATGGTGCTCCCGAAGTGCGATATCACGCGGTCAACGCCATCGCGAAATTCAAAGACTCGAAGACGCTGAAAGCTCTGGCGGTGATGCTGGAAGATTCAGACCCCATGGTGCGCAGCGGTGCGTCAAAAGTGATCGAAGAGCTGAGCAACTTGGTCAACGAGCACAACGGGGTCAAGCAGATCGTCCGCCGTGCCAAATCTCGCAACTACATCGATTCGCTGGTTCCCAAGTGGGTGTTCTTGTTCATGCCGACGCGCAAAGTGGCATTGAGTGGATTGGCCGGACTTCTACTCATCTGCTTGCTTGGGCCTGTTGGTCACACACTATGGATTGGTCCCCCGACGCGAGTCGTGTCGCGAGGCAAAGTCGCAGAGCTAACAATGAGTCCCGACGGCAGCACTCTGGTCGCCGAACGAACGCTG
Organism: Planctomycetaceae bacterium; assembly: GCA_046156195.1. Taxonomy (GTDB): domain Bacteria; phylum Planctomycetota; class Planctomycetia; order Planctomycetales; family Planctomycetaceae; genus SXKJ01. The sequence continues at coordinate 20,264 of JBJXEX010000391.1, forward strand.
GGCATGCTGGAAGTCTGGGACGTCAACCGCGAGAGCGTGTTAAAGCGATTATCCAACGAAAGTGGAAAGTCTCCCAGATTTCGAGCGAAAGACGGTTTAGTACTCGTTTTGGGAGACTCTTTGATTCCGTGGAAATTGTCGGATCGGCCCGACACGTCCACTGGATGGAAAGTGCATCGACAGCCAATCGTCGCACTTCACACCACGCCAGGTGGAGAATTCGCGGCCACGATGGATCGAGAAGGGACCACCGTTGTCTGGGATCTCGTGGCCGGCCGAAAGGCTGGTCAATTGAAACTCGATCCGCGTTTCAAGCAGTCACTGACCGTCAGTCCCAAAGGCCGTCTGCTGGCCGCTTCCAATACGACCGGAGATGTGGGGGTCTGGAATGTGGAATCTGGCGAACGTCTTCGAGAAATCCCCCACGTCCAGGGGACAAAATCGTTCGTCAAGTTTTCGTTCAACTCCACAGAAACTTGGTTGGTTGGAGCGGAGAATCTTGGAGGGTTGAGCCTCTTTGACCTAGAGGGGAAATCGCCATCGTCGAAAGTAAAAGCTGTTGAATTGGCCCACCCAATCGTGCCGGTTGAAGTGCGGTTCCTCCCCGATGATCAAAGAGTGCTGGCCGCCGATGAGGGGGGCGATGTCTTCGTGTGGAATCTGGAAACCGAGGAGTCGGCCGTGGTATGCAGAACCGGGTTCTCGCCCCTCAACGGATTTGCCATGAACTCAGATGGGACGCAGTTTGCCGCTGGTAGTTCGGAGCGTACCGAAGTCGTCATTTTCAGTCTCGAAACAGGCAAACCCATCAAACGGTTAGACGCGAAGTAAAGATTCTGAATGGCTCGGAATGAATCCTGAAGGTCGAATCGGACCAGCGCATTATTGAATTGCCGGGGGTTCCGAATTCCAAGCCCATCATCAGCTTGCTCAGCATCCTCGCCGTGAGTCGGCATCCCCGGAACGATTTATAGATTAGGTTCGTTGCAGCACGGTCTGAACGAAGGACTGCTCGTTGTTGACGGTAATGCCGATTTGAGGCCACTCGCCAGTTTGCGTGATAACTTTGCTGTCCGCTTCACGAACTAAAACCGTGTCGATGGCGCGCGCGGGACCGATCAGAGACCGCCAGATGACCGGCATCCCGGCTCGCAACCGCATCGCACTCTTCGCGACAATCGGGATCTCACACAATTGATAGCCGGTGACGCACCCTGGATCGGTGGCCCGCCAGGCCGGGGCTTCGCCGAGCGTCTCGCACACCCGTTCGACCTGAGCCCACACTTTGGACAGTTCCTTTTGGTCGCGCGAGCCGATCAAAGCCGTGGCGTGAGCCAGCAGCATGTCTGGGAATGTCCAACGGAGTTCCTTGGAGGGAATTCCGAAGCTGACGGTTCGCGACACCGCCACATGCAATCCGTGCCGGCGCGCGACCACGGCGATCGTGCAAGCGTCCTCGACCGGATCGCGTCCGTATTTCCAGTTCTGACAGTTCTGTCCGCGGCCGTCGCCCCAGACTTGGATTTGTTCGGGGACGACTTCGTGTCGGATCATCCGCGAAGCGAGGTCGCCGGCGATCTGAGCTTCGGTGTCACCCCGGCGGAATTCTCGCGCCGTCTTTTCCACCGCGCGAGCCACTCGAATTCCCAGTTTCCGCAGGTCTTCGATCTCCTGCGGGCGCAGTGCTAAACGCATCGCCGCGACCTCGGATGACACATTGAAACACGATTGCAGCATTTGATCGCAGGCGAGTTTTTTCGTGCCCGTCCATTCCGTCAGCAGCTCGCCGGCATCTCTCGGCCAGGCACACTCGCGATGCTGCAAGGCCTGATCCGCAGTCACCTGGCTGAGCAACAAGTCGCCATCCGCCTTGCGAGCCAGCAGCGTTTCGCCCTCCGGAGTGATCAGCACGGCGGTGGCGGTTTGGCCGAACATATCGCGGGGAACATCGGCACCGCCCGTGTACCAAGCGATGCTCGCCGATCGCGACAGCAGCAGTCCGCCGAGTTTGCGCTCCTTCAGAAACTGAACGATGCAATCGCGTTTTTGCCGCGCGACACTGACCTGCTGCTTCGTGACAATCAATGGCTTGCTGGGCGATGAGTCGAGTTGCGGAGTGCTGGCCGCTGTCGCGGGATTCGTCGTCTCGCGGCGATTGGCCGGCGATTGATGTGGAGGCGGAACTTTGTTGGCGCGCTTTGACGGCTGGGCAATGCTCGGTTTGACCTCTGTGGATTTGATCTCCGTGGATTTGACAGCGTTCAGTTCGGTGACCGGAGCAGATTGCTCCTCGATCGGTGGCAACATCAGCTCAATGGAGCGCAGCATGTCATCGACGGCCAAGAGCGGTTCGTCAACCGGGAGCGGAAGCGGCTGGCAGGCGGGAGCCGCTGCGGCAGGAGGCTGGTCGTTGTCGTCACCCCAATCGTTGTTGATATCAACAAACGAGGCGTCGTCGGCGCACTCGATGTTGTTGTCGATGACGGCCGACTCGTCGACTTCCACCTCTTCGGATTCGGATTCGGATTCGGAAGCGTGCGTCTCTTCGATGTTGTTGACCGACGAGTCCTCGACACTCACCTCGTATTCGTCGCTCGGTTCCGGCATCTCGGGAGTTGGCAAATTGGCGGCTGCGACATAGCTCACCTCAAAGAGATGAGTCGCGATTCCGAGTACGGCACCGGGAAGTAGCCGGCCGTCTTGGACGGTCTCGCCGTTGATGCTGACACCGTTGTTGTTGAGGTCTTGGACTCGCCAAAAGCCCGCTTCGAATCTCAAGACGCAGTGCGTTTTCGCCACGGCCATGTAGGGCAGCACAACATCGACGTCGGCATCCCGGCCCAGGTAAAGCTGGTCGTACAGCAGAGCGATCGGGGCACCGCCGCCCATCGGCTTGAGCAATCCCAACGGCGCATTTCGCGGCTCGATGGATGCCGCTTGATCCACTCGGACCTGGATGCGCCGTGTGGGTTGGTGTTGGACCGATTGCAGGACTCGCTCGAGCTTCGAGAGCAACTCCGGCGAGTTGGCCGCGTGATCTTCGATGGTCGAATGGGTGGAGGAGTATCGCAGGTCAAACTCAATGTTCCCGATCTTGATGACGCTTAAAGCCGGCACCCAGGCGCTCTCGACTGACTCGCCATTCACGCCAATCCCGCCGCGGCTACCCAAGTCTTCAATGAACCAATGCCCGTCACGAAACTCCATGTGACAGTGGTTGGCCGACACCGACGGATGCTCAATCACCACATCGCAGGTTCGATCGTTACCGAACGTGAGCGACGGTTTGTCGAGCAGAATTGGCGATCCGCCATCGACGGGTCGTAGTTCGCCAAGCACGAGTCACTCCCTGGCGCTCTGGAGCGCTTTCCTAAGATTTTGTCCCGCCGGGAGCCTACCGTCTCAATGGCGGACGAATAGGCTCTAACCGCAGGCTTCGCGAGAACTTCATAATTTTGAGGTCTGTGAGATTCCGTTCGCGGCTGGCTCGTTTGCGAAGCGTGAATTCTCGGTGAAGCCGCGTGTGCCTGCGTCGCAGATCAGGCTGATGTGGCTACAGTTCGCTCCGGTTTTTGAGCCACCGATTGAGCCCTTAGCGACCGGAGAATGTGATGGATGTGCGATTGAGCGTCACCGCCGGTCCGGATCAGGGGCGGTCGTTTGTCGTCCCGACCGGCAAGCGATACCTGATCGGCCGCGGGCAAGAAACCGACACGCAGTTCTGCGATCCGAGTGTCTCACGCTTGCACTGCCAAATTGCGAACGACACGAATGTGATGACGCTGAGTGATAACCGGAGCGCGAGCGGCACGTTCGTGAACGGCCAACCGGCCTCCGAGAAAGTCCTGCGACTCGGCGACTTGATCCGCGTTGGAGACACGGAGTTTCGCATCGAACCGCTGCACTCCGCCGATGAGCGAACCATCCCGCCGCGGCAGGCTTCCGTTGTGAACGTCGCTCCCAAAGCCACCGCCACTTCCGAACCGCGCGACTTGAATTACCTGCTGGGCTACACCCTGCATCGTTTCCAGTTGGGCAAGGCGATGGTAAAGGGCAAGACCGGCACGATCTTTCGAGCGCACGTCGATCGTTCGAGTCAGTGTGTGGCGGTGAAGGTGCTCTGGCCGGATCTCACTCGCAATCGCGCGGAGATGCGGCGTTTTGTCCGCAGCATGAAATTGCTCAAACCGATCCAGCATCCCAATCTGGTGCGACTGATCAACGCAGGCATTCGCGAACCCGAAGGAAAAGCCAAAGAGCCGCTGTGCTGGTATGCGATGGAATGGGTCGATGGCGAAGACTTGCGGAGCGTGATTCGCCGCATCGGGACCGCCGGAATGCTGGACTGGCAAACGGCATTTCGCGTGATGTTGCAGGTCGCTCAGGCGTTGGAAGCGGCGTTCGACCGTGGCATCGTGCATCGCAATATCTCGCCCGAAAATATTCTGTTGTGCAAGGACGGAGTCGCCAAATTGGGAGACTTGATGCTGGCCAAAGCCTTGGAAGGGACGGCTGGAGAACAAATCACGCGTCCGGGAGAGTTGCTGGGCGAGATTCCGTTTATGTCCCCGGAGCGATCGCGAGGCGAGTCGCAGGATTCCCGCTCGGACATGTACAGCCTCGGAGCCACGGTCTACGCGCTGCTCACGGGAAAGCCGCCGATCACAGCGACCGGCATGGCCGAAATGCTCGACCAGATTCAGAGGCTCGATCCGGTTTCCCCCAAGACGATGCAGTTGTCGGTCAACGATCAGTTCCAGGCGATCGTGATGAAATCGCTTTCCAAGCGTCCAGAGGAGAGGTTTCAAACGCCCTCGGAGTTGCTCGCCGAATTGCGTCGCGTCGGCCGATACAACGGGCTTGAGGTTTGATGCCAATAAGGTTTGATGCCCATGTCTCGCAGCAAAGTCCATGACGACTCCACCGTTCCTCCGCGACGCCGTGCCGTGTCAGCGATTCCCGAAAGGCGTTCGCACGCGCGTGACGATGTGCCTTCCTCGAATCCACTGCCGGCCACCGAGCAGCCAGTGGCTGAGCCGTCGGAAACGCCGCTCGCCGATCTTTCCAAACCAACTCCACTGGTCCCCTCGTTGCGTCAATTCGGCGACTATGAACTCATCGAAGAAATCGCGCGTGGTGGAATGGGAATCGTCTACAAGGCTTGGCAGCGAAGTCTGAAACGGACGGTCGCGTTGAAGATGATCTTGTCCGGTCATGTGGCTTCAACGGACGACGTGGACCGCTTTCAGGCGGAAGCGCAGGCGGCGGCGTCGCTCAGTCATCCGGGAATCGTGCCGATCTTTGAAGTGGATCAGATCGAGGGTCAGCATTTCTTTGCGATGGAATTCATTGACGGCTTCAGCCTTGCTCGGCGAGTCGCGATCGGTCCGCTGGAACCGATGGAAGCCGCGATGCTCATCCGGCGGACGGCGGACGCCGTGCAATACGCTCACGAACGGGGAGTCATCCATCGCGATCTGAAGCCAGCCAACATCATCGTCGATCACGACGGACAGCCGCACGTCACCGATTTCGGATTGGCGGTCATCCAGGAAGGTCACGATTCGCAAGCCGTCGCCGGCGAGCCGATTGGCACGGCCAGCTACATGCCACCGGAACAGGCCATCGGTCAGCGAGGCAAAATCGGTGCGGCTTCGGACGTGTACTCGCTGGGGGCGACGTTGTATTGCCTGATCACGGGACGCCCTCCGTTTCAATCGGCGAACTCGGCGGACACCTTGATCCAGGTGATTCATCATGACCCGGTGCCGCCCCGGCAACTGAATCAGCAGATTCCCAAAGACATCGAGACGATCTGCTTGAAGTGCCTCGATAAGAATCCGGAGCGGCGCTACGCGTCGGCGTTGGAACTCTCGGACGAACTGCGGCGCTACCTGCGCAATGAACCGATCCTGGCGAGACCTCTCCCTCAATGGGCGCGGCTCATCAAGTGGTGCCAGCGGCATCGTTCGCTGGCGCTGGTCGCGTCGGTGCTGATGGCGTCGGTCGCGTCGCTCATCGCGATCAGCGTCATGTACAACTTGCAGTTGGTCGCCGAGCGTGAAGCCGCACGGGCTGCCGAGCGTCAAGCCGAGCGTGTGCTGGACCTCACTCAGAGTCTGCTCTCGAAACTCAGCCATCTGAGCGAATCGGAAACCGCCCTGCTGACGCTGCAGGTTTCCGAGTACGCCGGGTTGTGTGCCACCCTTGAGCAGTTTGCCTTGATGGAAGATTCGCCGAAGGCCGATGCCACGCGCGCCCGATTGTTGGACCACGCCGAACGCTTATCCGTTTCGGCCGCACCCGCCAGCCGCGAATCACTTGAGCGACTCGGCGATTTGTTGCGCGATCCACAACCGACCGCGTCCAAACCGTTCGCCAAGGAATTGCGAACCTTTCTCAGCGTCAGCCGCCAAGCCTGGCTGGAGAACACCCTGAAGTTTCCTCAAATCCGGGATCAGGTGCAGGCCCTGCTTCGCGAGGAAACCCTGCAAGCGACGGAACGGTTGCTGAACCGCGACCGGCCCCTCGACTTCCAGGAAGTGGTGGGACGCTGGAGCTCCCTTCGCCATAGCTTCTCGATCGTGGCGGACGACTCCGTGTCGCCCTTGATCGACAACGTGATCACTCAACTCACGTCGCGCACTGACCGCCGCCCGCCTGGACTGGACGAATCGCTGGAACGTCTGCGATCAGCGTTGAAGAGCAAGGCGGATTCGACCTCGCGCGGTCACCAATGAGACGTGTCGTTCAACCCCCAATACCGTTCGGATACTTGAAAGTCACAGCCTCGTGATAACTTGTGGTTGTGGGTGGTGTTGGCGATAAGTGTGTTGACCGACTTGCCGATTCGACAGGTGTTCCGGCACTCGCGGCGATCCCGGCGCGGCGAGTTGGCTCCGGGACGATCCAGCCTGTGCGAGGCTCGGCAACGCTTGGGAGCAGAGCCGTTGCGGAAGTTGCATGCGGCGATCGCGCGACCGCTGGCGACGCGCGCGTTCTATCGCGAGTGGCGTCTGATGGGGATGGACGGCAGCGTGTCTGACTTGCCGGGCAGCGAGGCCAACGCGGTCTTCTGACTCGCTGCTCTTGGAAGACCGCGGCTTCTTCAGCGACAACCGCAACAAGGACCGCAATGGTGGCGTGGTGCGTGTGATCGAGTACACGCTCAACGATCCCCAACGTGCCGGTCAGGGAGAAGTCCATCGGCTGTTGACGAACCTCTTGGACGAGACGCTTGGCCCCGCGATGGAATTAATCCTGCTGTACCACGAGCACTGGGAAGTGGAACTGTCGTACGACGAACAAAAAACGCACCAAGACCCACGCCGCGCCGAGCCGAGCCGAGCCGAGCCGAGCCGAGCCGAGCCGAGCCGAGCCGAGCCGAGAAGCCCACGCACTTGCGCAGCGAAACACCCGACGGAGTCCGACAAAAAATGTATGCCTTGTCGCTGGGCCACATCGTCATCCGCGCGTTGATGTTTGAAGCGGCGCGGCCCGCGAATCTGGGTGTGGACTGCCTGTCGTTCACCGGTTGCTGGCAGATCTTGCAATGCCGCCTCCCCGAATGCGATACCCGCACCGAAGAGACCTTCATCACTTGGTACGAAGACCCGCTGAGCGATATGCGGCAACAAAACATCGGCCCCAGCCGCAACCGGATCAGCCCCCGAGTGATCAAACGGAAAATGTCCAAGTGGAATAAAAAGCGTCCCCATCATCGACGACTCAGACCCTTGATGAAACACTTTGACGAGTGAGTGGTTCTGGCTAATTGAACGGTATTGCGTTTAACCGCGCGCCGCAGGCACCTAATTACCTTCCATCGACCGTGGCCGATATTGGTCGCGAAGTCGTTCTCGTTCGGATTGCGACGATTGATTGGTGAGGAACATCGCCATCAGAACCAGAAAGAGCACCAACAGCGCGGCCAAAGAGAGTGCCCATTTTCGGTTGAGCTTCCAACCGAAGACTTCCTGGCCCAGCACCAGATCGAATTCCCCTCCAGAGGCCGCTGACGCGACCTCTTCGGACTTCGCACCGCCGCGTGGTTTCAAGGGGTCGGCATCCGCGACAGCGGCGACTGGTTCCAGCATTCTCAGTTCGCTGAAGTCGGGCGCGATCAGCAGCCGGCAGGCGCACGTTTGACACGTTGCCCTTTTTCCCGCGAAGGCCGGTTGCAGAAACAGGTCGCGTGCGCATTTAGGGCAATTGCATTTGGCTTTCACAATCGGCGTGCGGGCAACGACGACGAAACGCGCTTTCTGTACGACATTCCCATCGCTGGTTGGCGAACCAGATTTCGGCGTCACCTTGGTAGGCGACTTTGAGACCATCGGGCGTCTCACCGATTGTGAATGCCCTGTCGTGTCTGTCAGCGAATTCGATTCCGACGAGCGACGCGCCACGGACTGCGGACTGGCGTGCATTCCCGACGACCGTGACGGGCCACTGGCGGGAATCACCGCGAGCACCGCCTCCGCAAACGCGACGCATGAAGGAAAACGCTCGTCCGGGAACTTGGACAAGCCCCGTCGCACGATCCGCGAGAGCACGGGACTGATGGTCGGATTCAGTTCGGTCAAAAGCGGTGGTTCAATGGCCGTTTGATTGACCAGCGTGGCGGACGAATTCGGACCTTCAAAGGGATTCGTTCCCGCCAGCGAGTCATAGACCGTCAACGCCAGCGAGTATTGGTCGGCGCGTCCGTCGGCCGGCTCGCCGAGAACGAGTTCTGGTGCGGTGAAGAGAGGCGTTCCCACAATCGCTCCGGCCACCGTCTGGCTGGGGTCATCGCTCTCGCTCGTACTCACCACTTTGGACAGACCAAAGTCGCCCAAAAACGCATGACCGTGCTCGTCAAACAGGATGTTGTCCGGCTTCACGTCGCGGTGAATGCAGTTCTGCGAATGAATGTAGTCCAACGCCTTCGCGATCTCTCGCAACCAACTTCGCAACGAGGCCGACTTGAGCGGCTTCTGCACTCCGTGTTCATTCTTCTGTCGCGAACGCAGGCTGCCGCCGTTGATAAACGGCATCACAAAGAACGGCACGCCGTCGTACTCGCCCACATCCAGGATGCTGACGACGTGCGGATGATTCAGCTTCACCAGGAACTTGGACTCCTGCCGGAACCGCCTCAAAGAATCGGGACTCTCCAGTTTGTGCCGGCGTGGAATTTTGACGACGACATCCGTCTCCAGCCGTCGGTCGAACGCTCGATAGACGTAGCCCATGCTGCCGCCACCGAGCAGCTCACGCAGGTCGTAACGGCCATCGCCGATAATCTGTCCGATCAATCCCTTGGTGTTGACGGTCGCAGTTGCAGTCGCAGTCATGTTGCCTCCGAACTCTGAGTGCCGAACTTTTAGAGGCCGGATGCTGACACCCTTCGATGAAAAAACCGCGAACGTCCGATTGAGTTCTGACGAACGGCCGTTCGGTTGCTTTCGCCCAATGATCTCACCGGACCTTCATCAATTTTTCACCCACGCCGGATACCGATCCTGCTTTCGAGAATCTGCAATTGAAGCGGGGGATCGACGTGATGGTGACTTCAGAAATCGGTACGAACAGGGCATGGCGATGGACGCGATTCAGCCTGCTCGCAATTTGCCTGCATGGCGGTTGCGGCGGCGGCGATCAAGACTTTGGCCCTACGAAATCATTCGGCCCTGGATCGGGAAATAAATCCGCAGTCGCAGCGGTGAAGCCGGAGACTCCCGCGAAGACCGGGGATTCGGCGAAGGACTCGACGAGCACGCAGGCCAAGTCCGAGCTTCCCGCCGAACAACCAGCGACGAATCCCGAAACCAAATCGGTCGATGCCAAGCCCGCTTCGGAAACCACGTCGAGTCCTCGGTCTCGCGAAGTCGATGACTCGACGGCACCCGAAGCCAAGCCGCCCGAGAAGTCGGCGACCTCAGCGAAAACTGATTCGCCAACGAAGAACCTCCCAACGAACGAGGACAAGAGCCAACCTCCGCAGGTGACCGCGACGGAAGCGGAGACTCCGGTAATCACTCGGAAGCCATTGTCGCCGGAGCTGCGCGAGTGGCTGATTGCGAAACGGCGGCAGACAAGTTCGGCGGACGGACTCACGGTTCTGACGGCTGCGGATCTGAGCAAAGTCAGTTGGCACGACCTGCGCTCCGGGGTGTTGTCGCACGAATTCTTTGGGAAGAGCGGGCTGACAACGGGGCTGGTGTTGAATCCCACTCGGCGTTGGGTGATTGGCGCGACGGACGCGGGGTGGCTGCGGTTGTGGACGATCGAGCCATCGGCCGGTTGGGACCGATTCGCTCGCGACGAGCACCGAGCGGCTCAATTACGGCTTGGCGGCAACGATACCGAGCAAGAAGGAGTTTGGGCCTTAGCCGCTGATCGACAAGGCAAATGGTTTCTCTCCGGCGGCGCGGACGGCAGCTTGCGAATCGGCTCGATCGAAGCCGTTGCTCCCTCCGAGAACGCTGCGGATGAACCTGTCAATCGAATGATCATTAAACTGGGTGCCAAGCTGCCAGCACACGACGGCACTGTCACCGACCTCGAAATTTCCACAGATGGCTCGTGGGTAGCCAGTGGCGGAAGCGACGGCCGCGTCAGTTTGTGGGATGCGAAGTCGGGAACGGCTACGCGATCGTGGACCGACTCGCCCGGAGAGATCGCTGACGTGGGACTTTCGGCCGATGGCCGGATCGTGGCCGCCGCCTGCTCGGACAAGTTCGTGCGATGGTGGTCGGCCGAGTCACCTGATCCTCCCGTTGCCGCGATCGAGAAGAAGCCGGCGACTCCGAACCAACCAGCCGTCACCAAGCCCGACGGAAATAATGTCGCACCCAAGCCGGTCAAACCAAAGAACGGCTTGGAGCACCCCGACCTCGTGCTGTCCGTGGCGGTCACGCTCGATGGGCAATTCGTCGCGACGGGAGGCAAAGACAAACTCGTACGCGTGTGGGAATTGGCGACCGGACTGATCGTCGAAAAACATGACGGCGCAAAAGACGCGGTGGTCGAAGTCCGGTTTCTGGAAGGGGACAAACGCTTGTTCATCCGCGATCGCTCCGGCTTGGTTCGCATCCGGCCGCGCGTGCGACGCAACTCGGATGATGACGACACGCCGCCGCCGGAATCGGAACGACCCATTCAATTCCTCACGCCGTCGGCCGTCTTGAACGCTGGCCGCGAGGCATCACCGGTCTCTTTAGAAAGTACGAATGGACCGGACGCTTCGCAGCCGCTGACCGCGTTACGGAGTTCCGCTTCGCGCGAGTCGCGCGCAGCGGCGCGTCAAACGATCTTGAGAGCGCTGGCTCCCGTCGCCGATGACCACGAAGTCGCGAAGGCCACACAGATCGCCGCGTTGGAAAAGCAATTGGCCAACACGACCAGCGACAGCGTCAAAGCCGACCTCAAGAAGCAACTCAGCCGACTCAAAACAGTCGCCGTGTCGCAAGATCGCACCGAGCGTCCGAAGCTCTTGGGAACATTGACGACCAACTTTCAATTCATCAGCGGCACCGCTTCCCAGAACCGATCGGGGCCGCGCACCGTGCAGTTGACGATCCACGGAGATGCCGAATTGTTGACGGCCACCGCGTCCGCCGCGGGCAGCGAAGTGGATGACGAGCGGCGAAAACCGACAGATCTTTCCGCGTCGCAACTTTCAGTCTGGGACATCCCGACACAATCCTTGTTGAGGCATTGGGACGATCTGAAATCCGCGGTGGGAACCACGGCCTTTGTCGAGTCAACCAATCAGATTGTTTCGTCGAGCAGCCAGGTCTTCGCGCTATCGACCGGCGAATCACAATCGCTCAGCGGACTGACACTGGAAACCATCAGCGCGATCGCCACCGCTCCCGACGGACGACATTTGGCGGTGGGTTATGCCGGCTCCGTCCAAACAACAACCAGCGTGCTGCGATTGATTGAGAGCGCGACGTTTCAGGAATTGAAGACTCACGAAGCCTTCGAGGGTTTGACGACCGCCGTTGCCTTCGCGCCGGACGGAACTTCGCTGGCCGTCGCGATTCGCGAGCGACAGTTGCATCGACTGTTGATCCTGGACGCCACGACCCTGGCCTTGATCGCCGCGATCGAAGAGCAACCGCACTCAACTCCCTGGCTGCAAGGGCTGCAGTCCGAAACGCGTGATCGGGGACTGACGACCCTGCGATTCTCTTCGGACGGACGGTATCTGCTGACGCATGGTTCCTACGGCACTGGCGACTATCGGCTGGCGCTGTGGCAGAAAAAGGGAGCGAAGTGGACGAAGGAATCGGGCGTCGCCATGAAGGCGTCTCAGCCGATCATCGACGACGCACAACCGCCCGTGCCGCTGTGGTTCGTCGGTGGCAAGGGGTCGCAAATCGCCGCCATCACCTCGAAAGGTTTGGGAATTGTGGACGCCTCGAACGGCCGCTTGCTGCGATCCCTGGAGTTAAAAGCCGGACTCAAAGATCGCCATCCCGTCACCTGGTCCGCCGACGGAGCCTGGGTCGCTCAAGGGGACGAGACGGGACAAGTGACGCTGTGGAATCTGCGGTTCGACAAAGAGGCGGCGTACTTCCCCGCTCAACTTGGCCCCGTGAAAGCATTGGCGTTGTCTGCGGACGGCCGAGTGCTGGCAACACTCGGCGAAGAGAACAAGCTGCACCTCTGGAACCTGGAAAACTGGCAGCCGAAGAACCGCGTCGCAACGAAACCTAAGACCGCGAAGCCCGCGACGACAGAATGATCGGACTCACCAGGTGAGCGGGGAGGCGAAGGCGAGTTCATCGCTGTTGGACACTCGCGCCGAAAACGGCGGACAGCGTTTGAAGAGCGTGATCTCGTTCCCTTGGTCGTTGAAACGTACCTCGTCCATGAAAGAGCGAATCAGCATCAGTCCGCGACCGCTAGGCCGAGCCAGCGATTCGTCTGAGAACGGATTGGGCAACGAGTCTGGATTGAAACCGGGGCCTTCGTCGCGGATCGTGCATTGGAAGGATCGAGGCCCGCAATGAAACTGCACGGTGACTCGGCGTTGTGCGAACGGAGCCTGGTGTGCTCGCTCGCAAGCGAGTTGGCGGTACAAGTCGTCGTCCTGATCTCGGAGAGACGACGACAGCTCCAGATTGCCGTGATAGCAAGCGTTGATGAGCGCTTCCTCAATGGCCATGCCGATCCGCAGGATTTGGACTTCGTCACATTGCCAAAGGGTCCGCACCGACTCGCGCAGTTGCGTCGCCAGAGCGGCAAGCAGGCTGGCGTCATTTTCCAGAACAAATGTCGCTTCTTGATGGCTGACGCGCCGCATCACTCGCGACGCCTGTCGTTCGTGGAACGCTTTCGCCAACACTCGTTCCACCGTGCCGCCGAGATCTCGCAGCAAGCTCCGTTTCGGGACGTATCCAGCGGCGGAGGCTTCCAGAGCCTGAATTGCCAAGTCTTCGGAACCTTGATGCGTCATTAGCACCACCGGCAAGCGCGGATACCGGCGATGCAACTCACTCATCAACTGCCAGCCATCCAGGCCCGGCATCTGGATGTCGCTGAGAACCAGGTCGGGCCGCAACAGGGAAAGTTGTTCCAGAGCCAGTGAGGCACCGCTGAAATAACAAACCTCGGCATCCTCCAACTTCTCCAGTACCGATCCTGCCAGTTTGCGGTCCACGGCGGAATCATCCACAACGAATAGCGTTGGCATCTTCAGACCTCCTGCTTCGATGATGACGACGAAAACAGCTTCATCGAAGGGAGCGAAGTTCCCGACAGCAGAGTGTGAAAAGTCCGTGAACCGGTCACGAGCGCGGGGTTCCCACGATTCCACCCACGCACTTGGCGAGCGTGGCTACGAAGTGGAGACGACCGGGGCAATGCTCCGCGATGGGAAGCGTTGGCGGTCGAAGAAGGCTTCCAGAAAGGTCGCGTGACGCAGGTTCGGATCGTTGGAATTCAGGCGATGCAATTTGCCTCGGCGAGTTTTCGCCAACAACGTGCCGTCCGCGAAGACGGATGCGACGACCCAGAATTTGTCGACGCAGTACGAGTACCCGTCACCGTTCGTCGCCGGAGCGATCAGCCGAGCATTCTGGCCAGGATGCACGCTGATTTTTGTTTTGCGATAGACGATCCGGTCATCGACCTGAAATCTGCGTGCCTTCACAGTTCTCTCTCCCGCGACCAACTCGTACCCAAATCCGTGGCCTTGCAAAGATTATTCACCATCAATGACGGAGACCAACCACGCTCATTGTTAATTCTTTCCGAGCGGATGGTGAAGCAGCGATCGTTCCTGCTAGAAGTCCCACGGCATCAGAGCCACCACTCTTGCAGGAAGCGCCCGGCGTGACGGAGTCCAACTGATGCGTCTCAAACTCGCTTTGGGGAGGGCTTCCAGTGATCCGCAACCATGACATGGTTTTGTCGCGTCAATTAGTGCTCCGGATTTTCTCCGGCGGAATCGTGCAGCGTCTGGTGAAACGGGATGAGTTCTGCAAGCTGCTGCTCAGTCGCCGCCGCCTGGAACGCTGCAACGATGAATCCTCTCGTTGCTGCGGACTCTTCGATCCGCAAACGGGAGAACTGTTCGACATCCGCGAGTCCGATTTGCACGCGATGGCATAACGGCGGACTCGCAGGCTCCTTCAATCTCCGTGAGGCATCTCATCGTTGGCCTCGAACGCGACCTTCTGTTCAAGACAATGGAACAGAACGACGCAATGGCCGCGAAGGATTTTGGAAGTCGCATCGTTCCGGTAAGGGATTAGGCCAGTTCACGACATCACCAAATCGCGTTTGATTCCGGCAATGTTCGGACAGCCTGAGGCCAACATCGCGCTGACCAGTTCTTCACGCAGGAGTTCCAGAACTTTCGCGACCCCCGCTTCGCCATCCGCCGCTAACGCCCAGGCGTAAGGCCGGCCGATCAGCACCGCTTTGGCTCCGAGTGCAATCGCCTTGAACACATCGGTGCCGCGGCGAATCCCGCTGTCCAAGAGGATCTCCGCGCGGCCATTCACCGCTTCGACGATTGTCGGCAATTGGTCAATGCTCGCCGGAACGCCGTCGAGCCGCCGCCCTCCGTGGTTCGACACGATGATTCCATCGAGTCCGATCGCCACCGCCTTCTTCGCGTCGTCCGCACGAAGCACACCCTTGATGAGAAGCGGTAATTTTGTGATCGAACGGAGCCAATCGAACTCCTTCCAAGACATCGTCAGATCCCACGCTTGATCGTTGAACGACATCATCTGCGCGTAGGTCATCCGATCCGAAATATCGAAGCCGATGTCCCGCAGATGTTTTCGCAACGTGCTCTCCGGCAGTGCGAAGCGATTCCGTTTGTCTGCGTCTTTTCGCTCGCCAAGATCGACCGTCAGCACGATCGCTTTGAAGCCAGATCGTTCGGCCCGCTCGACCAACCGCTTTGCGACCGCGCGGTCCTTGGGCATGTAAAGCTGAAACCACTTTGGCCCGGAACTCGCCGCCGCGATCTCCTCGACGCTGTGGCCGACGCTGCTGCTGACTCCCATGATCGTCTTCGCCGCCGCCGCCGCGCGAGCGGACGCCAGCCCACCGTCTCGGTGATAGAGACTCTGACCCGCGACCGGAGCCAGCAAGATCGGCAACGCAATCGGCTGCTTCAGTACCGTCGTCAAGGTCTCGACCTCTGCCACGCCAGTGAGCAACGGAGGCAATAATCTCAGTCGTTGAAACGCGGCGACGTTGTCTCGCAGCGTGACTTCGTCCGTCGAACCGGTCGTGATGTAGTCGTAGGTGGCGGGTGGCAGCGCGGCCTTTGCCAACAGTTGAAAGTCGGTGACGTTTACCGGCTCGACCTTCCCCCCTGCCCCGCTCGGAATGGCTGGCGGCGCTCCGGCCGGCGCTGGTGCGAGTTCCTCGTCGCCTCGCACTCGGTCTTGCCACAGTCCAAGCGATCCCGCCCCCAGTGCCAGCAGTTGCGAGAAGAACCGTCGTTTCATGGCAGCACCTTCGTCGTGAGTCGATTGAAGACCGTACCCTCCGCCAGTGGCGAATCAGGGAGCGGCCAGCGGCATGATTGTCGGTCCTTCGCCGACAACACAACGGGCAGCCCCTGGCCACGAAAAAGTCTTTTGTGCCTTTTCGTGTTTCTCGAGGCCAACCACCGCCGAGCTCCCGACGCCATTCGCGAGCAGGACAACCGGTTGCTCAAGAACATCTCTGCGGAGCTTGCTGACACTCACTCAACTACATATTCTCCCGCCCCTCGCGCACCAGCCCAGGTGGCGGAATTGGCAGACGCACTAGCTTCAGGAGCTAGCGACCTTACGGTCATGGAGGTTCGAGTCCTCTCCTGGGCACTGATTTTTGGAGAAGGACGTAAAGCGTTTGGGTTTGCGTCCTTACTCCAACGCCGAATCGAATTTTTGATACCTCACGATGTTCGTGAGTGCGGCTGAGAACCCAAGTTTTGAGTGGTAGTTACTACCACTTTTACCACGGGAGGCCGCGATCATGGCAAATTCATCTCGGATACCAGGTTACACGCTTCACAAGCCGACCGGACAAGCGCGAGTCCGAATCGCTGGTCGGGACTTCTATCTGGGCAAGTACGGCTCGGTTGATTCGCGACAGAAGTACGGCGAACTCATCAGCCAGCACGCAGGCGGACTGACCGTCGCTCCGCTCGCCAATCGTGTCACGGACGTTGGCGATACCGGTCTGTCCGTGGCAGAACTGCTGCTTGCATTCAAGCGGCACGCCGACACCTATTACACCAAGAACGGCAAGCCAACTGCGGAGGTCAATTGTCTCAACTCGGCGATGCGACCGGTTTGTGAGTTGTTCACATCCACGCCGGCTCGCAACTTCACGCCTCTGATGCTGAAGGCCACGCAGAAGAAATACGTTGAGGCTGGTTGGAGTCGTGGATTCGTCAACGCATCAACGAACCGAGTCCGCAGAATTTGGAAGTGGGCAGTCTCTGAGGGACTGGTCCCGGTGACGACTTGGCAAGCGCTCCAAGCGGTCCCTGGCCTGAAGGCCGGGCATACGACCGCTCCCGATCGCAAGAGACGTGAGGCTGTCAGCGACGAACATATTGAAGCCGTCCGGGCACACCTGTTGATGAAGCGTGGAAAGCGTCGTGAACTCTATCGGGACTGGTTTGATTTGCTCCGAGCGACCGGCGCGAGACCGTCAGAACTGAGCGACCTGAAGATGGCTGACATCGACACGTCCGGCGAGGTTTGGGTTGCTGATCTGAGCGACCACAAGAATGCTCATCGGGGACTGTCTCGCAAACTGTTCTTTGGACCGCAGAGTCAAATGATTCTGAGGCGTTGCCCGGCGACTGGCCCGCTGTTCCCGAATAACCGGCGGGCGCTTTCCGACGCTGTGAAGGCGGCTTGCATCGCCGCCGGGATTCCGCCGTTCGTGCCATACGCCTTGCGCCACACGAAAGCGACCGAGCTACGCGACGCCATCGGCATCGAATCGGCTCAGGCGACGTTGGGGCACGCACAACCGAGCATGACGGCGAGGTACAGCAGCAAGATGGACAAGCTCGCCTCAGAAGCGGCCAAGCGCTGCGGTTGAGCAGAGAGTTGCATTCAGCACGGGCTAGACCGGCCAGTCGAAGAGCGGACACCCATCCGTCTGCCCGTGTTTTTCCTTTGGGACCGGGGGGACCGGCATCATGGCATCGAACTCTTTGCAATCCGAGTTGCAGAATCTCAGAGATCGGTTTCGAGTCGGTCAGGATGAATACCTGCGAGTCAACGAAGGAAAGACGCTGGACGCGCTGCTGATCGAAGCGGGACGAAAGGACATCGCGTCACCCGATGCTGTGCATCGCCTGTTGCTGAAAAAGAAGTTCGTTCCGAAGTCCCCTGAGACCGTCATCTACGACGCTCGCTTCGGTGAAGATGGCGGAACTGATCCAAACGAGAATCCGTCCCGCCGATTGTCTTTGATCGGTAATCCGAAGGGCGCGGAATGGTTCCTGCGTCTGTGCCGTGAGGGGATGGAAATTCTGGGCGGGGTAGAACTGGCCGGCATTGATCCCCGCGCACTGTCAATTGGACTCTGCAATCTGAGACGTGGCTTGAAGTGGACTCCGGCGGAACGAAAGCCGAAAGACCTGACCCATGCGGGACATTGCCGCTGGTTGTGGATCATGCTCGACATTGCTTGGCGTGCGAACTCAGGCACAACACTCTTCACGCTCCGCCGTTTCGTGCATCCGAAGTTTGATATCGAACTCCCCTACGAAACGGAGTTCTTTCAAGGCCGATGCCGCCGCAAGCCACGTCCTACCAACTTCATTGCGGACGAGGTGAAATGGGCAAAGCAACTGCCCGACTACTTTCACTCGCGAATCAATGACGTGTTCGCTAAGTCATTGACGATGATCGACACGCTGCTGCGGAACATCGACGCGCCAGTTGCATCGACGCGGCCGCTGGTTGATCCCACGAAGCTCCAATTGGCTCTTGAGTTCATCAAAGCCAATGGTCCAAAGGTTGGGAAGGAAGTGGCAACGCACATCCCGCTTGATGCGGGCACATTCCGTAGGCACTACGTCAAGCCGCTGAAAGCTCTTGGCGTCATCAACGAGCGCGGACGAGGCTATTTCGTCCCCTGATGTGCGTTGTGCGCACATGTGCGCGCACAACGATGCCTGTTCCGTTGTGTTCGCTTTGTCGGTCTCATTCGTTTCATCGCAATCACGCGACGAAACGAAAGGGACCGACGATGATGACCAGTACCGAGACCGACCGCCTGACGGTCAATCAGCTTGCTCGACGTGAAGGCATTCACGCTGCGACCGCATGGCGATGGATGCAACACGGCATCCGCGGCATCAGGCTCCGCTCTATCCGAGTCGGTGGACGCCGCTACATCCTCGAAAGCGATTGGCTGGCGTTCTCCGCGCAACTCAACGCTGATCTGGCCGACGCTCCGGCCGCTCCGACTCAAGCCGCCGTCACCGCTCGCGCGGAACGCGCTGGCCGTGAGTTGTCGGCCTTGCTCGGCCTTGGACGCCGCGCTGCGAAGTGACCCCATCGCCCCTCGCCGCAAAAAACGCAGGCGGGGGGGGCAACCCATCAAAAGGCGACGGCCGCCGTGTCATCGGCAGCCGTCTGCGAGTCCCCGCGAATCAAGCACGGAGGCCAGCAAATGAATTCTACCGCAACGTCACCACCGATCGAAACTGTTCTTAGCTGTCTCCCCGATGCTCAACTCGACGGAGACGGATGGAAGGCACGCTGTCCGGCTCACGATGATCACACGCCATCGCTCGGAATCAACATCGGTGAAGATGGCCGTGTGCTGTTGAACTGTTGGGTTGGATGCTCGACTGAGTCCATTGTCAGAGCGATGGGGCTGACGATGCGGGATTTGTTCGTGGCCACAACTGCTCGTCATCAGCGTCCCAACACGCCGCCGCCGAAGCCGAAAGCGAAACCCATCTTCGCGACGGCCGAAGATGCCGTAACCGCATACTGTGGTTCGCTGGGCAAACCGGTCGCAGCGTGGAGCTATCACGACAGAGCCGACAAGTTTGTCGGTGCTGTGGTTCGATGGAATATGTCGGATGGAAAAAAGGAATATAGGCCGGTGAGCCTCAACGGTTCTGGATGGCTACAGCAAGGCATGTCGGAACCGCGACCATTATATGGCCTGCCTAATGTTATTGCGGCGACCGGCCGCATATATGTGTTGGAAGGCGAAAAAGCTGTTGACGCTGCACGGCGGATTGGCCTGACCGCGACGACATCGCCGCATGGCTCGCAGTCCGCTGCGAAAGCAGATTGGTCCGTGATGGACGGCAAGCCAGAGATCGTGTGTGTGCCTGACAATGACGCTGCTGGTGAGCAGTACATATCCGACATCATCGGCATCGTGTCATGCCTCACGTCGCCCCCGAAGATCAAGATATTGAGGCTCGCCGGATTGCCACCGGGAGGGGATATCGCGGACTGGCTCGACCAGCGCGACGCAATCGAGCCTGACGCACTCCGCGATGAAATCGAAGCTCTGGCCGACGCTGCGGATGTGGTTGCAACGCCAACCAACGGCTCGATCCCGCCGAAGTCGCCACGCACTCCGCTGGCCGCTGGCACAAAGGTCCGTTGCTCTGACCGAGGAAATCTCGGCGACGTTGTATACGACGACGGCGGACCCACGATTACAGTCGCGCACGTTGGCAAGGACGGCACCAAGACGGTCGATCACCCTGCGACTGAGGTTCGGCTGGCGGATGGCTCGGCAGTCGTGCCGACCACGATCGAACCGCCGCCGATGCTGAGCGTCCGCGAGCTGGTCGCGACGAATCGCAAGCTGCGTGAGCCGATCATCGACGGCCTACTTCGCGAGGGCGAGACGATGAACATCATCGCGGCCACGAAGATCGGCAAAAGCTGGCTTGCCACTTTGTTGGCTCTCGACTTCGCCACGCGCCGCAAATGGCTCGGACGATTCGACACGGCTGGTGGCGACGTGTTAATCGTGGATAACGAGTTGCACGCCGAAACGTCCGCCTACCGGATTCCGGCCGTCGCCACCGCGAACATGACACACCTCGACGAATATGCGGATCACGTTTTCGTGATGAATTTGCGCGGGGGATTGGTCAGCCTACCGGAGTTGGCCGTCGTCCTTTCCACCATCGCCCCCGGCAAATTCAGGCTCATCATTTTGGATGCCTTCTATCGCTTCCTGCCGCCGGGAACGGACGAGAACGACAACGGAGCGATGGCCGCGCTCTACAACCTCTTGGACCAAATCGCTGGCAAGGTGCAATGTGCCATCGTCTGCATCCACCATTCAAGTAAGGGCAGCCAGGCTGGCAAATCAGTCACCGACGTTGGCTCTGGTGCTGGCTCGATGTCACGAGCCGCCGACTGCCATGTGGTTCTGCGACCGCATGAAACCGAGAACGTCGTGGTGATGGAAGCCGCGGCTCGAAGCTGGCCACCGCTGAAGCCGCTCTGTCTGCGATGGGAATGGCCGCTCTTCTCCGAGGATACGACCCTCGACCCCACGCTTTTGAAGCCGGAGCGACCGAAAGCTACCGAAAAAGAACGGTCAGCCAGACTCGCAGCCGACTGCGAACGGCTGATGGACTTGCTCAAAAAAGCGACCGAGCCGCTGACCAAAAACGAGATCAGCGTCCGACTCGGACTCAACGATAAGAATTTCAAAGCCGCATTCGCGGAAATCTTGGGCCGAAATGTTCTCACTCAATCGACCAAAAAAGCCGGGAACGGACAAAGCTACGACGCCTATTTTTGGCACTCCGACACTCCGACGTTGGAGTGAGTTGTCGGGGTGTCGGAGTGCAGGCAGCACACACACACTCCGACCCCCTCTAAAGAGAGGGTGTCGGAGTGTGTGCTTGCCTACCTGCACTAGGGGGCGAAAGAGTGAAAAATCGAAGCGTGTCTGTCGGAGTGGATTTACCCAATAGAGAGGAATCGGAAACGATGATCATCAGATGCGAACTTGAGACGACGACGACCGAAAACGAAAACGGCAAGGAAATCGAATCGACCTTGGCCCGCTGCTCGCGTTGCGGCCACGACACAACCTCGTTCGGGACCAGCAACGGAAGCATCAAGCGCTGCTTTTGGCTGATGCGCCAAGAGTGTCCGCGCCGAGAACAGAACTACTACCGCGCCGAGGAAGCCTGAGCGGCTGGTTGCCCCGCGACCTGACCTCCGTTGCGTTCACATCAGCCAATCCGGTTTTGAGGCTACGCGCTCTTGTGTTCACACCGTCTTTCGTGCTAACTTACACACATGGCACCCGACACACTCACATCAGTTCTTCGCACCGCGCTCCGCGAGTCGGACGCCACGCTGGCCGGCATCGCGCGCGCCGCGGGTGTCGAGCGGTCGTCTCTGAGCAGATTCCTCGCAGAGCGACAGAGTCTTCGGCTCGACAAGGCCGATCGACTCGCCGAACTCTTCGGATTCACCATCACGCAAAAATCTCAAGACCGGGGGGAGTAAACCCATGTCAGCCGAAACAATTGCTCGTCAGCACAAAATGATTATCGAACGCGATGCGCAAATTCTCGACCTCGAAATCGACCTGAAGAACGCGAATCGCGAGATCGCGCGGCTGAAGGCTGGCCAGCCGAGCGGCATCGCCGCCGTTGACCGAGACCTCGCCGCCATCCGTCGCGGTGGCCCGCCCACGCTGTTCGGCGCGGCACGCATGGCCGCTGCGATGAAGCTGCCATCCGCGACGCCGTCGATCCCCGAAGTTCTCGACCAGACGTTCCGCAAAATCCGCGCGCCATTCGCCATCGCGCTTCTGCTCGCCGCGTCCCTGTTTTCCTGAGCAACGAGCCAACCCGTACACTACACGAAAGGCCGACACGAATGATTGACGTTTTTTCTGAACTCGCCGAACTCGAAGCCGACCGCTCAAAGTTTCTGTCGCATGAGTGGCTCAAAGTCGCTCGCCTCGCCGCACGAAACAGAGCCGACGTTGGGACCGTCACCAGCTTGCTCAGCTTGACCGGCCGAAGCGTGGCCGAGTTTCGAGCCGAAGTCGATCACATCCGCCGCATCACCGAGTTGCGAGCCGAGTACGCCAAGTACGAACACCTGCACACCGAGGCACAAGCCGCGAACCAAGCGTTTTTGGAGTTCTCCGCCGAGCGGCAGGCTCGATTTGCGAAAGACGCCGAGTCCATTGGCGTCTTGACGCGACGAAAGCAACTGGCGGACGCGACGCTGCAAGCATGTCTGCGGGCAAAAAACGAGCTTGAGGCGATGGGACTGCCGCTCGTCGCCGAACCGGATCAAGAGATTGTCGTTGACGATGAGCGAGCAGGTACTACTTCGCGAAAAAAAGTTCTGGCGACCAAATAGGGAACAGCCGGTCTAGTCGAAAGTCTTTCATTCAAAAACAATTATGGCACCGACAGCAAACGGACGATCACCCGCTGGCCAATTTCTTGTCGGCAATCCCGGCGGACCCGGCAATCCTCACGCTTCCGCTGTTGGACGATTGCGCTCTGCGATGCTGCGATCCGTTTCCGAAGACGACATTGCGGAAGTCATTCAGTCGCTGGTCGCCGCTGCGAAGGGCGGCAGCATCCCGGCCGCGAAACTGCTGTTGGACCGAGTTCTCGGCCCGCCGAAAGCAGTCATCTCCGCGCGAGTCCGCGCGGAGCGATCCGTCCCAGCCGAACCCTCGCCCGTGATCACGGCCGAGAACCTTGGCGAGGTGAAGAGCGCGATTGCCGCGCGGATTCAACGTCTGCTCGACGCGCAGGACCGATGACTGATGCGATGGCCCGTCGCGTTGCCGCTCGTCCCCATTGGCGGACGAGCGCGTGACTGAAATGGGTGGCGTTAGCGATTCGTGGCCGACAACGATCGCAGTGTGGGCAGTGGCTCTTTTCGGCCTGCTG
>JBJXEX010000082.1:0-10379 GCA_046156195.1 Planctomycetaceae bacterium
CGGCCGCATCCTCCGCGAAGGTCCGTTCGAAGACTTGTGGATTCAACCCGCCGCCGGCGACGCGGGCGGAGCACTCGGAGCCGCGCTGTTCGTCTGGCATCAGTTGCTGGGCAAGCCGCGTCACACTAACCCGAAGCGCCAGCGAGGGCGAACGCTTCAAGACGCTCCGAATTCAGAGTCTTCTGGAGCGCCCGCCCTCGCTGACGCTTCGGGTTACATGCGGCTTTGCCGCGCTACGACGTTATTCGGCAACGGTCGGGACGGGATGCGGTGTCGCGGGGCAATCGTGGAATTCGACCCAGCGTTTCCAGGCGTATTGCCACTCCATCCACATTCGCAGGAACGACCAGAGCAGCCGCATCTTCGAGAGATGCTCCGGCGAGAGTTTGCTGAGCACCGTCTGCGACGACTGAGCGGCAGACTTCAGGCCCCAACGCTCACCAAGTTCTCGGCTCAACCCTTCGGGCGAGAGATCGGGGACGCAGCCGTCGCCCATCAAGCCGCTGGCGTCCGCAATGACGAACAACTCGAAAAGCTGGCTGCGGTACGGGTCGAGTTCCAGCGGCTTCGTTTGCTGCTCGGCGTCGAGAATCAATCGGTCGAGGCGGTTCAAGAGGTCGGCGGCGAGCGTCTGTGTTGGTGTGGCGGACATGGTGTGACTCAACGGGGTGACTTCGATGCGGGGATAACTCGCACGGCCAACCACCAGAAACTTTGGCTGCGCGGGGCGTAACAGAACAAAGCCACGCCACGCGAGCAAGCGTGCCAAGCCGAGTTGTCGGGAATCGCGCAAGAAAACGCCCGGCGTCTGGCAACGTCGGGCGTTTCGTTCGTCGTGACCGCATTGATGCGGTCATCGTCACTGACCCGATAAATCGGGTCACTACAAGCGCGGGTTACGGGAAAATGAAGACCAACCCCGTCCAGACGGCCGCTTCATTGATCGCGGCGTGAGTGTTCCAGGGGATGCGATAGTGCTTCTTCGGAGCACACTCACCAGGTCGGTAGTAGCCGAGGTTGTACATCTTCTTGCAGACCGGATCGATCGTCATTTGATACGGCAAGCCGACCAATTGGACTCCGAAGCGGGCGACCGACACGAACGGCTGAACGAGTTCGTGATGGACATGGCCGTAGCGTTCGAGGGCGGGATCTTCAAAGTACAGCGGGTTGTAATACTGGTCCGAGGCGCGCCATTGATAGAGGCAGTCGGAGTACATGCGATTGGCGTAAGCGGCATCGCTCAAGCGAAACTCGCTGGGGCATTCGGGCATGTTGCCGAGTTCGTCGGGCTTGCAGGGCATTCCATCGGGGCGGGGGCAGAGATCCCAGCAGGCTTCCCCTTTGATCGCGCTCGCCGGGCGATAGTCGTAAAACGGCTGAATCGCCGAGATCGGTTTCAATTGGATGGGACTGGTGACCGGTTCCGGCACCGGACCTTCTCCCGGTTGATCCTGAGGCCGCGTGGCGATTCGCACTTCGGGGGGCTGAATGGGAGCTGGCTCCGTCAGCTCTTTTTGCTGATAGCTCTCATCGTTTTTCGCTCGTGGCGTTGAGGGACTCACCGCGGACTTGCCGGACTCCGATTCATACGAGTCATCGTCTTCGGAAAGAACGTCCCGAAAGCGTTGCTCGGCGTCGCGCTGCTTGAGCCGATCGAGCGGCTCGTCGGACTGAGCCATGAGCTGAGTGGGCTTCCGCTTCGGTCCCAATTTGTTGATGGTCGTGCTGCGAGTGCTCGCGACCGGCGCATTGGCTTTGGCGGAAACCGTCGGCGACTTGGGACTGGATTTGGTGAATACGTCGCGAACGCCGGCCTCGCTGACCGCGGCTCCGCCGCAGACAACCGCGAGGCTCAAGAGGCCCCGCGCCGCGTCGTCAAAAAGAATCCGGAGCGTGCTCCGCCGTGTAGTTCGGAGCTTCTTGAGTGATGGCAATGTCATGAGGATGGTTCTCCCTAACCGTCGCTGCTGAGATTTGTAGGAACCGAGTCTTCGTCCGTAGCTCGGTGATGTTCGCTGTGCCGAGATAGCCCATGCCGGCTCGCAGGCCGCCGATGAGTTGGTAAATGAAACTCCCCAACTGGCCGCGATAGGCAACTCGACCCTCGACCCCTTCCGGCACCAGTTTCTTCAGAGTCGATTTGTCATCGTCGTCTGTCTTCGTGCTCTGCCGATATCGGTCGGCCGAACCTTGCATCATCGCGCCGAGCGATCCCATGCCTCGATACCGCTTAAAACTGCGGCCTTGGTACAGGATCATCTCGCCGGGTGATTCATCGAGTCCGGCCAGCAACCCACCCAGCATCACGACGTGAGCTCCGGCCGCGAGAGCCTTCGTCACATCGCCGCTGTAGCGGATACCGCCGTCGGCAATGATCGGGACATCGGTGCCGGCCACCCCTTTCGCCGCGTTGGATATCGCGGTGAGCTGAGGCACGCCGACTCCAGAGATGATGCGCGTCGTGCAAATCGAGCCAGGCCCGATCCCCACTTTGACCCCATCCGCTCCGGCTTTGACCAGATCCTTTGCTCCTTCGGTGGTGGCGACGTTTCCCGCCACGACGTCGATGTTCCAGCGGCGTTTGATCTCGCGGACGGTCTCGATGACGTTCTTCGAGTGCCCGTGAGCCGAATCCACCACCAACACATCCACGCCCTTGTCCAGCAGCGCCGCAGCCCGTTCGTAATCGAACACGCCGATCGCCGCTCCGACACGCAACCGCCCGCGAGCATCCTTCGACGCTCCCGGAAAGCGCAGGGTCTTGTCGATGTCCCTGATCGTGATCATTCCCTTTAATTGGTAAAGGTCGTCAACCAGGAGCAATTTCTCCACTTTGTTTTCCAGGAGTAACCGTTGTGCGGTGACTAAGTCGGTGTGCTCACCCGCCGTGACGAGCTTTCCTTTGGTCATCACGTCCTCGACCAGCTTGTCGTTGGACTCCAGAAACCGCAGATCGCGTCGCGTCAAGATGCCCACCAGCTTGCCGTTGCGCGTGATCGGGACGCCGCCAATGTTCCGCTGATCCATGATCCGCCGAGCCTCACCGACCGTCGTTTCGGGCGGCAGAGTGACCGGATCGACGATCACGCCATGTTCGGATCGCTTCACGCGATCGACCTGCAAAGATTGCTGCTCGATCGACATGTTTTTGTGAACGATGCCGATCCCTCCCTCTTGAGCTAAAGCGATCGCCATCTCGGCTTCGGTGACGGTGTCCATCGGACTGCTGACGACCGGAATGCTCAGCGCGACGTTGCGTGTCAATCGGGACGAGACATCGACTTCCTTCGGCATGACCTCCGAGTAAGCCGGTTCCAGCAACACGTCATCAAACGTGAGTCCACGAGCCACAATGCGATCTTCCATGCGAGCATTCTCCCAAGCGTCAAGCAAAAAATGGTTCTTCGAGATCCTTACAAACGAAGTGTAAGTCTCGCCCAAGCCGCCGTCACCGTTCGACGAAATCCTCGCTTGAGCAGCGGCAACCGTGGTGATCAGCCGGAACACGCTCGTGATCTGCCAATCTTTTCGTGCGAGTTATCGGGTCTACTTCGACTTCAGTCCGACCGTATTCACGGCGATGACTCGGTACTGATGTGTCTTGCCGGCTTCGGCTTTGGTGTCGGTGAATCGCATCTCGATCAGCGGTTGCGTGGGGGTGTCGCTGTAAGAGAGGTTCTGAAAGATCGGACGACCGAAAGAGTTCTTACCTTGCTCCGGGAGGTTGGCGAGAAACTCCCCATCACGCTCGATGATGAATTTGGCGAGACCGCTTTCGAGGTCGGCGTCGGCCGACCAAGTCAGCACATTGCCAGAGACGCGGAGATTCGTCGGAGCCGGCGGCGGTGTGGTGTCGGTCACTGCCGAGTCTTTGACGTACTGAGTCCAGGCGATGGCCACGGATTCATTCGGGAGCCACACGGATTTTTCCACAGCACCAGCGAACTTCGCGGCCGGCACGGGAGCCACGACATTCGCATCACCGGCATTGAGCGGAGCGAGCCAGCCATCTTGGCTCGACATTGGTTTCAGCGGATCGCCGCTCTTCGCAGGCAAACGCGCGGTCAGACAGGCATCGAACCACGGCATCGCCAGATAGCGTTGGTTGCCACAGTCATGGCTCGACAACGGATCGATCGACACGCCGATGAGTCCGCCTTTGGCTCGCACGGCGAGAAAGAAGGCTTCGTTGCCCGGCCAGACTCCGGCGAAGCGTCCCTCTTTATCCGAGACCCCTTCCTTCGTGCCGAGATTGCACATGACTGGAACTTGGCAAGCCGCATCCGAAATGGAGTGAGGCGCGGGCTTCCCTTCGGCGGCGGTGATCGGCGGCACTCCCGATCGGAGCCAAGCGGCGGCCACTCGATCGGGGTGCAGCAACGTCATGCCTCCGGCCCAATGTCCGCCGCCGCTGTGTCCCCAGAGCGCCCACGGCACGGTCGCCAATTCGGGATGGCTCGACTTCGCCCCCAACTCGGTCAGCGACTTTTGAAACGCCACGTCCGACCCGTTGCGAGGATCACACCACAACTGGCAGTTGGCTTTCTCCGGTTGCTCATACACAGGACTCATCAACGCGCAGTCGTGCTTCTTGGCCAGGGCCTGCCAATGCCAGTCGAACGCGCCGGTCTGTCCCGACTTGCACGAGCCTTCGCCGCAGCCATGTTGATGCACGATCAACCCGCGCAGCGTCTTGACCTCTGGCGGAATCCAAACGGTAAAGCTCACCGGGTAGACCAGTTCGCCCGGCTGCGTCGAGGCTTCATAGCGCACTCGGTAGTAAGGCGGTTCGGCGGGCAGAGCATTCAGATAAACCGGCTCTTGGCCGATACAGAACAGATGCTTCTCGCCTCGGATTAGGATTCGGTTCGAGGCCGGGACGGGTGAGCCGATGACGGACTCGGACATGTTGTTCTCGGACAACAATTCCAATTTGTCGTGGGCGACGCTCGCGACAAACACGATCCCATCCTCGCGCGGCGCGAACAGTTTGTCGCCGGCGATCAGCGGCGAGGCGTAGAAGTTCGAGCGGCTCTTCGGGAATGCGCCTTTCCAAATCGTCTGGCCGGTGACGGGGTCGATGCTCTCGATCTCACCTTTGTCGCCGACCAGGATGACTCGGCCTTTGTAAGCGACCGGAGTCGGCACGAACGTCCCCACATCGTCTCGCTTCCACACATGATTGGTCTCCGTGACGTCGCCACTTCCCGTCAGCCGAACCCCATGCAGTCGCGGAATGCCACGATCGTTGCGACCGTAAGCGATCACCGCCATGTCCCCGACGATCACTGGCGTCGCGATCGCTGGCCACAACTTGTTGCCGTCGGGATTGAAGTTGCCGCACGACCAAGAGACCTGCCCATCGGTCGCGTTGTGAATCGTGAGATGCTCGGCTCCCCAAACCAGAATCGACTCTTTCCCCTGATGTTGAATGACCAAGGGCGTTGAGTAGCCGTGATCGCATTCCGTTGGCGTCTGGAAATTGCGAGCGACCTTCCAGGCCATGTCACCCGTCACTTTGTCGAACGCGGCAAGCCACGATTCTCCGTTGTGCATGCGCGCCATCACGACGTGCTTCTCGGTCAGCACGGGCGAAGTGCCATGATCCCAGAACAAAGTATCCTTGCCGAATCGCTCGACGAGGTCGGTCTTCCAACGGACCTTTCCATCGAGTTCCACCGCCGCGAACGTGCCGCTCTTAAAGAAGACGAAGACCGCCTTCCCGTCGGTGATCGGCGACGCATTACTTCCCGAACCATTGCGATGCTTGCCCGCGTTCTCGTGACCGAAGACCGCCCTCCATTTCTCGGTGCCGTTGGAGTCATAGCAGAGCAGCGCGTCATTCCCCTCGGTTGGAGCTGTCAGATAGAACTTTTTATTGAGCAAGATCGGCGTTGAGCAACCCTTACCCGGCAACTGAGTCCGCCAGAGATATTTGTCTGCTCCGAACGAGACGGGATAGCTCCCCTGCTCAACGCTCCCATTCCCCAGCGGCCCACGCCACGAGCGCCAGTCCGCCGCATCCGCAGCAAACCCCAATCGTGCCACGAAGAAAATGAACCCAGCCGTCGCAACCAGAACTTTGTTTGGCATCGTTGTCGAATCCTTTGAAAGGCGTGTGAGGCGGTGAGAGAAGTTTTGCGAATCAGCCGGAACGCGCTAGCGTCCGGTTTTTGCACGAACCGTGGGCTAGCGCCCATCGGCTGATGAATCGTCCGAGTTAGCGCGGCAGGTATTTGTCGGTCGATGCCTTGGGATCGATGATCGCATCCGCTTCGGGCAGACCCACGGCTTGACGTTTCTCCGCGTCCCAGACGATTGGCTTTTGCATCCGTAACGCCAGCACGCCGAGCATTCCGACTTCAGTGATGCGGGCTCCAATCTCAAACGGCGAGTACGACTTCGCATCGCCCGCACAGGCCAGCACCCACTCGAACATGTGCGAGTTATTCACTTGGCTCCAGCGCGGTCGCTCCCCTTTGGCCGCTCGCTTCGGATCCCACTTGAGCACTTCGGTATCAATCCGAGGTTGCGTCTTCGCGATCTTGGCCACCTCGGGTTGATTGGCTCCCTGGAAGTCAGCCGCACCTTTCAAGCGGATGTTGCAGTCGGTATTCCACAGCCCGGCCGAGAGAGTTCCTTCGCTGCCCACGACCAAGCATCCCGTCGAGCCGACCTGGCCCTTGGTGATGTGCTCAGGCGGCAGATGCTTGTCCCCGGAGTAGAAGAAGAGTTTGACCGGTCCGCGCTTCCCTTTGGCAGCGAAGTCGAACGTCACGGTGCAACGAGTTGGGAACGACTCGTGTCCCAGGTCATCGCCCGTCGCTTCGATGCGCGTGGGGGCGTCGAGCTCCAAGGCTCGATACGCCAACTGAAAACCGTGGCAACAAAAGTCGGCCATCGAACCGCCGCCGAAGTCGTACCAGCCGCGCCACTTGCCGGGGTGATAGATCTCGTTCTTGTAGGGACGTGCCGGAGCCTTCCCCAACCAGAAGTTCCAATCGAGTCCTTCGGGAATCGGATCGCTCGTCGCCGGACGATCGACGCCATTCGGCCAGGCATGACCGGGATGCCAAACATGGACCTCGGTGATCGTGCCGAGCAATCCCGATTGAATGACCTCCAAGCTCCGCCGAAAGCCCTCGGTCGAGCAGCCTTGATTCCCCGTCTGAGTCGCCTGCTTCGGATGACTCTTCGCGAGCTTCTCCAACGCTCGACATTCCGCGATGGAATGGGCGAGCGGCTTCTCGCAATAAACATGCTTGCCCGCCTGCAATGCCGCTTGGCAAATCGGGACATGCCAATGATCCGGCGTGGCGATGATCACCGCATCGACGCCGGTCTCTTTTTCGAGCAGCTCGCGATAGTCGTGATAGGTTCGAGCATTGGTCAGCCCCTTCACTTGCAGCGCACTCTCGCGCTGCCGCTTGTCGACATCGCAAATGGCGACGATCTGCTGATCGATCTTGCCGAGTTCCGGGATCAAGTATCCCCGCATCTGGCCCCCCATCCCAATGCACGCGAACGACAGTCGCTCGTTGGGTGATGGGCCAGCCAAGAGTCCTGATGGCAGAATTGTGGGAAGACCAATGCCGAGCGCAGCCGCCGATTGAACAAATCGACGACGGGAGATTTCTTGAGACATGACAAATCCTTTTCTTGGACTGCGGCAGCCTGCTGCCGCTTTCCCCTTCTGGTAGCCTGCTGCCGGAAGGGAGGCCGCTCGCTGGTGACAGTCTTACTTTTGTGAAGATCTTCCATCAACTCGACCAACAGCAGGCTGTTGGACGGAAAGCGGCAGCAGGCTGCCGCAGTCCCAAGAGAACTCGGCGACCACGATTGATGAGTCCGTTTCCCAGCGCTGCACGAGACCGTCTTCCGGGTCGATCACATCTCCCACGAATCGAAATCCACATTTCGCGAGCACTCGCGACGAGGCGATGTTGTCGTGCCTCGTATGTGCCCGCACGACGCGAACTCCGGCCGCTTGCCTCGCGAACTCAATCAAGGCTCGCGCGGCTTCGGTCGCAAAGCCGCGGCCTTGATACTCCGGTTCGATGCCATAGGCGATCTCGACCACACCGTCTTCGCTCGGCGGTCCTTTGAATGCGGCGTCTCCGATGATGGTGCCACCCTCACGCAACCTGACTTTGAATCCGTGAAGCCAAGGATCCGACTCAGTCGCCGCTAAGGCCCGCTCCAACCATTGCGGCGAGACTTCCGCTCGCGTGTCGTCATTGAGCCGCTCAATCTGTTCGCGGACCTCGTGTACAGATTGGAGCACGAGCGTCACACGCTCGGTTGAAAGAATCATCGACGACTCCTGGTGGTGATCGCGGAAACAAGACACGACTTCATGGGATCTCCTGCAAAGTCTGAACTGGTCCGTGAATTCGCCAGGAGGATATCAAGTCCATCCGCAGGCAGGCCAACGAGGCAACCGGTCGGAAGAAAGCGTCTCGCCGAGTTGCGTCTCTGATGAGTCCATGAAAACAATCCGTTCCGTCCTGAGCTTCGAGGCGAACAGACCACTCACGGAGACCTCTTCATGCTTGTACTTCATCGTTCATTGTTGCGGTTCTTGATTCCCGCCGTTGCTCTGTTCGTTTTTGCGAACTGTCCGCTCGCGTCAAATGCTCAAGACAAGTCTGCCCCCGTGGATCGCTCGAAGCTGGCCGAGCCGATCGCTCAGGGCCAGCGCGTCTTCACTTGCGGGCACAGCTTTCATGTCTGGGTTCCGGGGATCGTGACCGACTTGGCGAAGTTGGCGGAGATCCCGCAGCACGTTCATGTCGGCACGTCATCCATCGGCGGTTCGCGCACCATTCAGCATTGGGACATTCCCGAAGAGAAGAACACCGCGAAGACCGCGCTCAAGACCGGCAAGGTCGATGTGCTGACTCTTTCGCCGATCTTTCTGCCCGATCAGGGCGTCGAGAACTTCACCACGCTGGCTCTGGAACACAACAAAGAAATCCGAGTCATCGTGCAACCGATCTGGCTCCGCTGGGACATCTACGAGCCGACGACCAAGCGACCGGACAAAGTGGATCACAACGCGATCACGGGCGAAGAACTTCGGCTGCGACACGCCGAGCACTTCCAGAAAATGGACGATCACATCCGCGAGCTCAACAAGAAATTCGGCAAGACCGTGCTCTATGTAGCCCCGGCTCCTCAAGCGGTCATCGCTCTTCGCGAGAAGATCATTGCTGGCCAAGCTCCCGGCCTGAAGGTTCAAGAAGACCTCTTCACCGATGCACTCGGCCACGGCAAACCACCACTGATGGCTCTGGTCGGCTACGTCAACTACGCCACGATCTATCGCCGCAGCCCAGTCGGCCTTCCAGTCCCCGCGATTCTGAAACAGGCCAAACTCGGAGACCAAGAAGAGAGCCTCAGCCGCCTCCTGCAAGAGCTGGCCTGGGACGCGGTCCTTCAGCATCCGCTCAGCGGCCTGCGACCATAGGCCGAGTCAACAATCACGCGAGCCAGATCATGAAACCACAAGAATCGCAACCAGTCGTGGGAGGATACTCGAATGAATGGAAACGCCAGCCTGTCGCCGGTGGAAACCATTGGTTTCAACGTGATTCGGGGTTAAACGTGCTGCGTACGAACGGCCAGGACCAGACCTCGTTTCGAAGGCTGGCACCGCGCGTTCTCCAAATTGGATTACTGACGCCGTGCAATCTCGATTGCAGCTTTTGTTACCGAGACCTCAACGCGCCGAGTCTTCTGACGACGGAGTTTCTCGTAAATCTGCTTCGGCAAGCAGACGAATGGGGAGTCGCCGAGGTCGCCTTCGGTGGCGGTGAGCCATTGATGTTTCGTGGCTTCACCGAGCTGTTGCGCGAGCTGCATTCGTCCACGCGGCTGGGATTGAACTTCACCACCAATGGCACGCTGCTAACGCCGTCGATTCTCGATGATGTGACCGAATACGTCGGTGAGATTCGACTCTCCGCCTACCAGAGCAATCACTACCGCCGCACTCTCAAACAGGCCGCGGCGCGACAGGCCAAAGTCGGTATCAATTGGCTCGTCACTCCAGAACACATCGGGATGATCGAGCCGTTTGTGGCGGACGTGCTGCAACTGGGGGCCACCAATGTGTTGCTGTTGGGATACAAGGGGCCGCGCTCCGAGTTGCTGCTGGATGAATCTGAAATGAGTCGCCTCCGAAAGTCACTGGAGCGCTTGCACGATCTTCCGATTCTGCTTGATATCTGCTGGCATCCGCTGCTCAAACTCAACTTCGACAGTTCCTTGCCGGAATTCGGGGCAGCTTTGTTGGCATGATTGGACTTGCGCCGGTTTTTTTTTACTGCGGTGTCACGTTGTAGTGCCACAACTGACCGCTTTAATTCCTAAGT
>JBJXEX010000083.1:0-4573 GCA_046156195.1 Planctomycetaceae bacterium
TGGTATCGCTGCGCTCAACCACCGGCTAATTGCTGCAAACCCTCCGGGTTAAAGACCGGTCACTCTGAAACGACATCGCCGCAAGGCTTTGCGCGGTGCTCGAAGAAAATCCTTAACGGCGTTGCCCTTCTGGGCGAAGAACACCGCAACTTCAAAAAGCGTCAGCAAGGGCGAGCGCTGCTTCCCACGTTCCGCGCGAGAACGACAAAACATTGGGATGTGCACGTGCCCGACGAATGAAAGGAGACGACGAAGGTGCCCAACCATCGCGGCAGATGTCGTCTCCCTTCATACTGAGGCGACTGTCTTTCTTTCCCCACGAGTTTTCTCCACGAGTTTTCTCCGTGAGCAAACCCATGTCCGTCGATCGTGCGTCCGCCGAGGCCAACACTCCTTGGGTCCAACTCTATGGCTCACGTCATCTCGTCGGATGGCTGACCGAGCAGCGCGTGAGTTTGGCATTCACCACTTATCAAGCCGGGCGACTGTTCCTCTTGGGACGCCGACCGGACGGGCAGTTGGCGGTTCACGAGCGTAGCTTTCCGCGCTGCATGGGCCTGTGGAGCGATGGGAACTCGCTTTGGATGAGTTCGCTGTTTCAACTCTGGCGGCTGCAGAATGCACTGGAGCCGGGCGAGGACTACCAAGGACACGATCGGCTGTACGTTCCGCGAGTGGCTTACACCACCGGCGACTTGGATCTCCACGATGTCGCGGTCACGGCTGATTCAGAACCGATCTTCGTGAACACGAAATTCAGTTGCCTGGCGACCGTCAGTCACTCGGCCAGCTTCAAGCCGATCTGGCAACCACCGTTCATCACGAAGCTGGCTCCTGAAGACCGTTGCCATCTCAATGGTCTGGCTCTTGTGGATGGTCATCCGAAGTACGTCACGGTCGTCAGCACCAGCGACGTGCTCGAAGGTTGGCGTTCGCGACGGATCGACGGCGGCATGGTGCTGGATGTCGCTACGGGCGAGTGCGTCGCAAATGGCCTCGCGATGCCGCACTCGCCGCGCTGGTATCGCGGGCAACTCTGGCTGCACCAATCGGGCACGGGTGAGTTCGGTCGCATCGACCTCAAGACCGGCCGCTTCGAGCCGGTCACGTTCTGTCCCGGTTATCTGCGCGGCCTGACGTTCTCTGGCAATTACGCGGTGGTCGGCCTGTCCCGTCCCCGTCACGAGCGAACCTTCGGCGGGCTGCCGCTCGACAAAGCTCTGCAAGCCAAAGGAGGCGAGGCTCAGTGCGGTCTGCAAGTCATCGACTTGAGAACCGGCAACATCGAGCATTGGCTGCACATCGAATCCCCCGTCGATGAACTCTACGACGTCGTCACGCTGCCGAACGTCACTCGACCAATGGCCCTGGGTTTCGTCTCGGACGAAATCCAGAGAATCCTGTCGATCCAAAAAGCCTAAACGCCACGGCTCAGCACATGCTCTCGCGCATCACTCATGGCCACTGAAACGAATCCTTCGGCGAATCCTTCTGCGCCGCCGTGGCTGAATGCGATTGGCTCGCGGTACTTCTTGGATTGCCGGCGGAAAAGTGGACCTCGCGAGCGGTCGCTTCGAGCCGTTCGCCTGACCCAAAAAGGCGCGGAGCCGCAATGCGGTTTGCAGATCGTCGAGATGTGGGACGGGAGCGATCTCCGAATGGCTGCGGAGTGATGCCCCATCCGGTTTGCGACGCGGTTGCTGCCGAAGCTCCGATGTGTAAGCGTGTTGGAGGCCGCTTTTGAAAAAGTGCTTTTCGGCCACGGGGGGAGCGGGGGGGGAGATAAGGGCAGCCTGCGTGGGTTGTCGTTCTATCTGGTGGCAGCGGCGTGGTGCCAACCTGACTCAACCGTCCGTATCAAGACGACGGAGAACTTGCGGCGGATGGTTGTCGTCGGTCGCATTCGTGAACCGGTTGCTCGAATGGCAGAAGCAGGGCCTCGAACCCAGCACGTTGGATGTGATTCAAGCGCTGCTGCGACTGGCTCCAGATGATCGCAAGACGGCTTCCGTTGCCGCTCACAAATTGACATCGCCCCTCGGAGACGTGGTCCGCTTCGCACTCGGTGGCTCTCTCGACGAATCTGCCGCACTTGCGACGACTCAACCCGCATTATGGATTGCGGCCCTACGCGGCCGAGATCCGTCGTTGTCGCTTTCGAATCGCATGACAGAGTTGGATGGTCCGGATGTTTGGACGCCCGTGTCACGAGAATGGCACGCCGTCGGTCGCCCCGATTCACTTCCGGAGAAAGCGGACTGGCCGCTAAAGATCAAGGTTGCTGTCAAACCCGGTTTTCTGACGAACGCATTCCGATGCGAACGACCCACACTGCAACTCAACTACGATCCGCGGGAGGATGAGGATTGGATCGCCAGAGAATTGCGGCGACTCAAACAGCAGATGCCGATGGCCGAGCAACTCGGCGAGGTGGCCCGACTCTCGCCGCTGCACAATCACGTCTGCTCCCGCATCGTGCAGACAATGTTCAACGAAGCCGCGTCGCTTCCGGACGGACTGTTGCCGAACGACGCTCATCATCTGCTCGCCCCGCTCCACGAATGGCTCGTCGAACTGAACGAACCGCTGCGCGAGGCGACGCGCGGCGTGCTTGCCAAGGTGACGGGATCGAGTAAGACCGCGAAGCTCGCCAAGGGACTGCTGGCTCGCACGTCGCCCGCGGACCCGGCGCAGTGGCGTCAGATTGTTCTTGCCTCGCTCCGCGGTCGTCTGCCCCGCGCGCGGCTCTGCCAACTGTGACGAATCGGCACATTCCATCACTGTCGATTTGAGAGGGACGACCATGCCGCTTGTTCGTTATCGACGATCAAGTCCTTGGATTGGCGGGGCAATGACATGGACGACGTCGTTGTCCGAGTCCTCACGGCTCGACGGCCGAAGTGGATGGACGAGCTTGTGACACACCTGCTGAGGGGCGTTTCATTGGTTGGCTGGGCGTGCGGCTGTTGATGCGAGCCGGTCTCTGCTCCAAGCCACAACATGAGAACTATGTGCTGGGCATGACACATCACTTTCGCGGCGTTGGTGGTGACTACACCGATCCGACGGAACATCAAGGCCGAACTTGGAGCAAATGGAACATTCTCACTCACCTCGACGCTGAAGGCCGACAGCTACGATGAGATCGAAAGCCTCTTCGATGGCATCTCGCGGCTGTGCGATCAACGCCCCGCCGACTTCGAGACGCGCATCGGTCCACTGCTCAAACGGGTCAAGCAACGGATGAAGCGGAGTTGGATCACGCCGTTCACCGGGCACGATCCGGCGGCGGACATGGTTGGATTGATCCTCGCGTGGCTGGTCGGCGAGTACGGAACGTATGGGCCGATCAAAATCCGGCACGGCAATCCCGAGGCCGAGTATTCGTTCGGCGGCGAGACGCGATCGTATTCCGCTCGACATCGTGACTCGTTGACCGGGGCGATGTCGGAGAGAGCCCGGCGGTTGGCCGATCGTGTGGTGAAACGGCTCGCGGTTCAGACACTCTGTGCGCCGACGCACGCCAGAGGCTGGACCGACCCGCGCGTGCTGGCCGAACGGGTCGGCGACGAACAAACACGGAAAGCGGCCACCGACTTCGAGCAGGTTCTCGCACTGCTTCGTCTCGCGCCGGATCATCGTGACGAGGCGCGGGGCCGCGTGATGCGGTCTCAAGGCGAGTTCCTTTCCGCGTTGCGGTTCGCGCTGGCAGACGACCTCGGCAAACGCGGCGGTGCGTTGGAGAAGCATCGCGGCCGGTGGACTCGCGCCTATTGAGTGTCCTGTCGTGGGAGCCTGCCGCGCCGGAAGAAGACATCGACTTTCAGTCGCCGTCACACTTGCGCCAGTTGTTCAGAATCCGGCCCTCCGCACAGGATGCCGCCTGCTCGTGGGGTGCGCTGGTCCTCGGCGACAACATCGACTGGTGCGAGGCTCGCTGGCACAACCGCCTCTACCTCGAACCGCTCCTCGAAGAGGTCGTGCGGATCGCGATCGCCCGGTCGTTGCGCGGCAACTCAAAGTCGATGCCGAAGGACATGCACGCGCTGATCGAACTGCTCAAGGAACTGGTCGTCGAAACGAAGACCGGGGTGGACGAAGACGCTCGCGAGTTCCTTCAACAGATTGTCGGATCAAGCAAGCTCGGCAAGGCAGCGAAGGCGATCGTCAGCTTCGCGATGGCATTTGAGAAAATTCGTGAATTGATGACATATTCCTACGAGACAAGGTGGGTCGAGGAGGACCGCAAGGGCTACCGAGCGTTGACGGAGTCGTGCGACTCAGTAGTCACCTGAGTGTGACTGTGCTGCCGGCTGTTTGGCGTTCGGCGCACACCGGTAGGACGCACGCGAGAGAGAGCATGTGCTGAGCTGTGACGGTCAATGTGGCGTTCGGTGCGATCTTGAGGGCGGAGTGAGACGTTGAGCTTGGGTGTGAGACCAGCTTGGCTCAACTTCGACAGTTCCTTGCCGGAATTCGGGGCAGCTTTGTTGGCATGATTGGACTTGCGCCGGTTTTTTTTACTGCGGAGTCACTTTGTAGTGCCACAACTGACCGCTTTAATTCCTAAGTA
>JBJXEX010000405.1:0-11047 GCA_046156195.1 Planctomycetaceae bacterium
TGGGGTGATCGACGTTGTGATGCACCGAGAACGGGTTGTTCGTGTTCGCTCCGTAAACGCTGCTCGACGAGGCATACACCAGATGCTTCACGCCGCTGTGCCGGCACGCCTCCAGAATGTTGACGAAGCCGACGACGTTGGCCTCGACGTAAGCGTGCGGGTTCTCCAGCGAGTACCTGACCCCCGCCTGAGCCGCCAGGTTGATCACGACATCGAACTTCTCGTCGCGGCAAAGCTGCATCAGCCGCTCGCGTTCCGTGAGGTCGGCCTGCTGAAACGTGAACCCCCGCTGCCCGACAAGCTGCTTCAGCCGGGCGTGCTTGTACTCGACCGGATAGTACGGGACGAGGTTGTCATACCCGACCACCGTGTCCCCGCGAGCCAGCAACTTCTGGCTGGTATGAAACCCAATAAACCCGGCCGCGCCGGTGACGAGATATTTGGCCATTTAATCCTCCGTGAGACTTTCGAGTCCGCTTTTCCTCGGCGAATACTAATGACTTGACGAAATGCCGCATGGACCTACTTCACATCCAGTGTGAAATCGGGATGCCCCAATTCATCGAGTTGCCGCGTTAGCCGGAAGGCTTTGCCAAAAACGGGAGACTTCCGCCAACCGCTGGCCGGGCGAGTCGTCACATAGCCGCGAGCCGTGTGTCGGTAAATCTGAAATTCCAGCCGCTCACCGCGAGCGTCGACCAGCCAGTACTCGCGGATGCCGGCCTTCCAGTAGAGGTCCATCAACAAGTCGTTGTCCTTGTCCACGGAACTGTCGCTGACCACTTCCAGCACCATGTCCGGCGATCCTTCAAGCTCAACGTAGCCCTCCTCTTTCCCTTCGATCAGCCGAACTCGGCCACTCCGGATGCTGGAGTTAAACACAAAGACCCCATCGGGGTTTCCGGACAAGTCGGCCTCTTCATTCGTCAGCAGCATCCCATCGGGTAGGAATCGCCCACGAACTGGCTTCGCCAAACCCCAAAGAACCGCCGCTATGACCATCTTCAGTTGGTTGTGCGAAAACAGTTGTTCCTTGCTCATGTCCAACCACACCTCTCCCGCGAGGAAAAACACCGGAGCCTTCTCGGGCGATTTGTCGGAGCGCATCCACTGGCGAAACGATGCCAAGTCGTGGACCCCAATCGGAACTTGCACCGAATCGGAATAGAGATGTATGGAGATCCTGCCGTCCGTTTTGCGGATCGTCACCCGATGCCCGCGCTCGTCTTCACGCGAATGTTTCCCGCGCACTCCGCCACGGAAGTCGTACTGCGACAGCAATTCGTCGTGGCTCGTGTTGGATTTCGTTCGTTGGCTCATACGACTTTGTCTGCTTCCCATTCAAAGGTCATCGCCATGCCTTCTTTGCGGTTCTTCGTTGAGTCCCACATCACGAGAGAGGCCATTCCGCCAACTCATCTCGGTCGATTGCGACGTGGTCAATTTCAAGTCCGGCAGAGCCGACATCGGCGATTGCGGAGCGGATCGCTTTCTCCAGAGACTCGCTCTCGCGGTCGAAGTGGATATACGCCGAACCGTCACTGCTGCACAACGTGGCGTCCGAGCAACCGGCTTCGTACAGCGCGTCTGTTTGGGAGTCCGTGAACTCGTCCAAGTCTTTGATCGTGATGGTGAATTGCCAAATCATTACTTCTCACTCAATTCGTCAATCACTCGATTCGTCGCCCGATTCGACGATCACAGCGTCTTTCCAGCCATTGCGGTTACTGTAGGTCTCGTAGCAGATCGGCGAAGTGTGATCGAATTCATTGCCGGTCTTGCGCTCGTATGCTTCCCTCGCGACAGAGAGCAGAGCCTCGAACTCACCATCTTTTGGCATTTGCTTTGGATCAGCAATGACCGACTCGAAGACTTCTCGACCATTCGCCACGACAACGCATCGTGAATACAGAAACCAGTCCACCGAAAAATACTTGCCCGGCTGAAACGCCTCTTCGCCAATTTCTTTGGCGAGCGCCTCAGTATCAAGTGCGTAAAGCTTTTCGCTGAGGATGTCCTCGAATCGCAAAATGTCCTCGTTCGACAT
The DNA here is from genome assembly GCA_046156195.1 of Planctomycetaceae bacterium. GTDB lineage: Bacteria > Planctomycetota > Planctomycetia > Planctomycetales > Planctomycetaceae > SXKJ01. The sequence continues at coordinate 2,048 of JBJXEX010000405.1, forward strand.
CTGCGCCAAGGCTTTCACTGCGGGACCAATAACGGCATCGTCATCGCCAAGTTTCTTCCAGTTAAACAAGCCGATGATCCTCCAGAAAACCTCGTCTGACATTTTCATCGAGGCCCAATCGGGAGGCTCATATTTAGGGGCCTTCTCGATTTTGCCCTCAACGTATCCTTTTCGCAGTTTGCTGGCGATTAGCTTTTCGATTTCGCTCCGAGCCGCTTCTTTCGTTGGAAGCTCGTTTCGTGCCTCGCGAGGCTTCGCTCCGATTCGGCCATTCGTTGTCACGACGGTCTGACCAACCAGGTCGATCGTCCAGAATTTGTTGGACTTGTCGTCTTGGCAATAGAACTCACGTTTCATGGTTCATCCTTCAGTGTTCGTCACTCAGAACGTGACGGCGACGTTGATGCCAGCAACTGCCGGTAATACTCCACCGTCTTGGCCAGCCCGACGTTCAGCGGCACTCGCGGTTCCCAGCCGAGCCAGTTGCGGGCGCGGGTGATGTCGGGGCAGCGTTGTTTGGGGTCGTCTTTGGGGAGCGGTTCGAATTTCAGTTCGCTCTTCGAGCCGGTCTCGGCGATGACCGCTTGGGCCAGTTCGAGCATTGTCTTCTCGTCGGGGTTGCCGATGTTGACCGGGCCGATGTGCTCGTTGTTGTCCATCAGGCGGATCATGCCTTCGATCAAGTCGTCGCGGTAACAGAACGAGCGGGTCTGCTGGCCGTCGCCGTAGATCGTGATCGGCTCGCCGCGCAGGGCCTGGCAGATGAAGTTGGAGATGACTCGGCCGTCGTTGGGGTCCATGCGCGGGCCGTAGGTGTTGAAGATGCGAATGATCCGCACCTCGACGCCGTTGGAGGTGTGGTAGTTCATGCAGAGCGACTCGGCGATGCGTTTGCCTTCGTCGTAGCAGCTTCGCGGGCCGAGCGGGTTGACGTAGCCCCAATAGTCCTCGGTCTGCGGATGGACTTCGGGATCGCCGTAAACCTCCGAGGTGCTGGCTTGCAGGATTCTTGCTTTGCAGCGCTTGGCCAAGCCGAGCATGTTGATCATGCCCATGGTCGAGGTCTTGATCGTCTTGATGGGATTGAACTGATACGCGACCGGCGAGGCGGGGCAGGCGAGGTTGTAGATTTGTTCGCACTCGACAACCAATGGATGCACGATGTCGTGGCGGATTAGCTCGAAGTGCGGATGGCCGATCAGATGTTTGATGTTCTCTTTACGTCCGGTGAAGAAGTTGTCGACGCAAATGACATCGTCTCCGCGAGCGATCAGCCGGTCGCAGAGGTGACTTCCGAGGAATCCGGCACCGCCGGTGACGAGGATCGTGGCCATGTTGTCTCCAGAAAGAATTGCTGTCTGCCGAGCGGACGTTAGCAGGCTTTTGACAAGCCCCGCAACGCGGCATCGTTGTCTGTGAATCGACAGAATCAGCCACTAACATCCCGCCCCTTACGAAACACTCACAGGCGAGCGGGGCGGCGTTAGCTCAATGGCCTGGCTTTAGAAAGTAGCAGGCACATTCCATGTGCCGTCAGCCTGAATTGCGGACGGCACATGGAATGTGCCTGCTACTGCCCCGCTCGCCGGTATTCACGATTTTTGACGAACGGACCCGCTCATGGCTTTGGACGTTTACGCGGTTTGCCCCTGTGGCAGCGGCAAGAAGTTGAAGTTCTGTTGTCATGGCCTGGAAAGCTCCATCGAACAGGTCGTGCGGCATCAGTCGACCAAGCAATTTAGCCAAGCGTTGCAGTTGCTCGGCAGCTTGGAGAAGAAGTATCCGCAAAGTGCTTGGGTCAAGAACCTGCAAGCCTTCACGCTGTTGATGGACAAGCGCGGGGCAGAGGCGATCGAGCCGCTGACCAAAGTGCTGCAAGTGCAGCCGGACAACCTGTACTCGATCGCGTTGTTTGGACTGGCGTCGTTCATGGGGAACGGTTGGAAGGCCGGCAAGATGGCGATTCAGCGGGCGTTTCAGCGTTGCGCGACCGAGTACCCGCACATCATTTACTATTTGGCGCGGTGCATTGCCGAGTTCATGAGTTCGGTCGGCAGTCCGCTGGCGCATCGGCAGTACCTGGGTCTCGCGATGCGGTTGTCGAATGAAGAGAACCGCGAAACCGTCTTCATGGAGATGATCGAGTTCGACGGCAATACCAAGATTCCGTACATCCTTCGCGGCAGCCATGATCTCGTGCCGGTTGCAGGTGACGAGGCTTTTGAAAAGGAAGTTCGCAAGGGAGCGAAGCTGGCGTTTCTGGGCTGCAACGAAGCGGCGGGCGGAATCTTCGCGAAACTGGCGGTGACCGCTGAATCGGAATTGGCCGCGCTGTCGGGGGACGACGCGAAGAAGAAGCGAGTGGCTGTTGCGAGTTTGTGGTGGAACGCCGGTTTGTGCCGCGCCTGGGACGGTAATGAAAAGGAAGCGGCTGAAGCGCTGCATCGTTCGGCAAATCATTCCGACGACTTCGAGGCGGCGGTCGAGTGCGAGACGCTGGCTCAAACGCTGGGCCGGCGCGGGGACAAGGAGAGTTCTCACCCCGTCGTGCAGCGGACCTACAAAGTGAAGCAGGTGGCGAAGCTGTTGACGCTGCTAGATGCAACGCCGCTGTTCGTGCGAATGACGCTGCCCGAAGGGAAGGACCGCGATGACCGGACTCCCATGGCGACGTATCGCGTGCTCGACAAGATGCCGGTGCTGGGGATCGACTCGGCCGCGTATTCGCTCGACAGCGTGCCGCGAGTGACCGCTGAGATCGTGGTCTTCGCGATGACGGCGCAAAGCGCGGCGCTGGCGATCGTCGGTATCGAAGGGGACGTGTTCACAGAGGCTCTAAGACAACTGGAAGCGGCGGGGGGCGAGGAACTCGAAAAGTTGGTGATCCCCGGCACGACCGATAACGTCACGACGAGCACTCTGTTCGAGAAGGAGTTCTTACCGCTGCAATGCAAGCGGCACTTCGAGACCTCCACGCCACCGGGCATCATTCGCCGCATCCATCGCGAGACCTGGTCGAGGTTCTTGACGACCGAATGGCCGGAGATGCCGCTGGTCGCCTTCGGCGGCAAGACCGCGAATCAAGCGATTGGCGACGATGCGCTGCGTGTTCCGCTGGCGGCGTGGTTGCAGCAACTCGACATGTACGCCGACCGGTTCGGTTTGGCGTTGGACCTCAACGCGGAACGAGCCAAGTACCAGTTGCCGCCACTGGCCGTGATCGAGGTCAACAATCAGACGAACGTCGGTGCGATGTCGGTGTTGCAGTTCGCTCGGTTGCCGTTCGACAAGCTCAACGATCAGCAACTTGTTGCGGGGTTCAAACGAGCGACCCTCACTCAGCACAGGGGGAGCCTGCAACCGTTGCTGAAGGTCATCGTCGAACGGCCGGGGACTCACGAGCACCTCGAACTGACGCGGGTCTATCGCTACCTGTCGGACTTGAGCGGATTGCTGTCGGAGCCGGTCGACGCGATCCAGTGGCTCGACAAAGAACGCTCGCAACCCGTCCCGCCAGCGAACCAATTCGAACACGAACTCGACTGTGACATGCGCGAGCTGCGATATCGATTGGACGATCCGCATGGCTCGGACTGCAACAATCTGCTCCGCCGGATGTGGGAGAATTACGCCACGAAGGTGCCGGAGTTGCGAGCTTATGTGAGCGGCATCGTCAGCCACTACAACGTCTCCGCTCCGTGGATGAACGAGGGGAGCGTCGGCTCCCTGACGAGCGGCGGCTTGTGGACTCCCGATTCGGCGGCCGAGAAGCCAGCCGGAGAAAGCAAGCTGTGGCTGCCTGGCTCATAGAGCGGTTGTTTCCGTAGCCGCGTTTCGCCAGAACGCGGGCGGAGCGCGGAACAGCCCCGCGTTCTGGCGAAACGCGGCTACTCAACAGACATGCGATTTCCCGACGATCTCTCTGTGATGCGACGTGCCTTCGAGCTGGCGGCTCGCGGGCAAGGGGTCGTCGAGCCGAACCCGATGGTCGGTGCGGTGCTGGTCGATGATCAATTGCGGTTGCTCGGCGAGGGGTTTCATCAGCAGTTCGGCGGGCCGCACGCGGAAGTCGAAGCGATTCGTGATGCCGACGCTCGTCGCCAGAAGCAGAAAACGAAACGGCTGAAGGATGCGACGCTGTTCGTGTCGCTCGAACCCTGTTGCCATTTCGGTAAGACGCCGCCGTGTACTCAAGCGATTCGCGCGGCCGGCATCCGCAAGGTCGTCATCGGAAGAGGCGATCCCTCGCCGCACGCGAACGGTCAAGGCATTGCCGAGTTGCGAGCCGCGGGGATCGAAGTCGAGGTCGGGTTGCTCGAAGACGAGGCCAAGCATCTGACCGCGCCGTTTGCCAAACGAGTCGTGACGGGAATGCCGTGGGTGATCGCCAAATGGGCCATGAGCTGGGACGGCAAGATCGCGACCCGTTCGGGTGACTCGCAGTGGATCAGCAATGAAGCCTCGCGAGCGGTCACACATCAGTTGCGCGGCCGCGTGGACGCAATCCTGGTCGGAGCGGAAACGTCGCGGCGCGACGATCCGCTGCTGACCGCTCGTCCGCCGGGTGCGCGAGTGGCGACGCGCGTGGTGCTCGATTCGATTGCCTCGCTGAAGAGCGATTCGCAATTGGTGCGGACGTTGAATGTCTTTCCGCTGTTGATCCTCGCCGGGCCGGATGCACCGACGGCGAACGTCGCTCGCCTGCAAGCCGCCGGGGCTGAGGTCTGCGTACTGGCCGATGACGACAGTTCCGTCGCGCCCGTGGAGACGGCGAAAAACCTCCTGAGAATTCGGCCGGTCGAACCACGAGCCGCGCTGCGGGAACTTGGACGCCGAGGCATGACCAACGTGTTGGTCGAAGGAGGTGCGGCAGTCTTGGGCGCGTTCGCCGATCTCGATCTGATCGACGAAGTGCAGATCTTCATCGGATCCAAACTGATCGGCGGACAAGCCGCCCCTGGCCCGATGAGCGGGATCGGGCTTGATCCGCTGTCGCAAGCGCGGCTGCTGCATGACGTCCGCGTCGAGGTGCTCGACGGCGACGTGTCTCTCTCTGGCCGCGTTCGCGGACATGCGTGGTAGCGCTCGTAGTGACCGCATTCATGCGGTCGAGTCACGCGCAGGCGAGCGGGGCGGCGTCAGCCCCCCGGTTTTCAGAGCAGATCGCGCCCCACGCCGGACGGACGCCGCCCACTCGCCAATTCTTTCACAGCCTCGGAGAGTCAGGCTCAGTGGGGAGCCGACCGGAAGGCCGGGAGAACTCCATTTCTTACCCGGCGGCGTTGCGCGCCTTGAGCAGCACTGGCCAGCACTTCTTCGCGGCGGCGATGGGATCGTAGTCCGCCTTGGAACTCAATTGGCCGCTGACCTCGACGACGACTGGGCCGGAGTAGCGGCTGGCTTTCAACAGACGAAATAGCTCGACGTAGTCGATCGTTCCGTCACCGGGGAGCAGAAACTGAAACGCTCCCGGTTTGCCTCGGCCGTCTTTGACGTGAACGAATCGAGTCCGTTCGGCCATCGGCTTCCAAGCGTCCGCCAGCGACAGATCGCGAAGCTGGAAGTGGCTCTGGTCGAAGGTCAGTTGCAGCGCGGGCGAGTTGATCGTCTGCACGATCTCGGCCGCATCTTGCGGCAGGTGCAAGGCTCCGGCGATGTGAGCTTTGATGGCGATGATCCCTTTGTGTGAGGCCGCGACGTTCGCCCAATCTCGCAAGCGTTCGAGGAATTTGTCTTTGAGCATCGGCCACTTGTCGGGTGATCCGCCGAGCACGGTTTCGATCAACGGCGTTCGGTTCGGTTCGAGATCCCGAAACAGTTCGAACGCGCGTTTGAGGCGGTCGAGATTGTCGCGATGCTTGTCGCCATCCACGGCCAGTGGCAGGTTCTCCATCAATGCGGCCAACTTGAGATCGCGAGCACTTAATTGATCGCGCAGCTCTACTCGCTGTTGCGGAGTGAGCTTCTCCGGCGCGCCGGGCCAATCCGCCATCACGGCAAGCTCCACGCACTCATATCCGATTTCCGAGCAGATTCGCAGCGTGTCGGAGATGGGCAGACTCTTCATGCCATAGAGGCTGAAGCCAATCAGTGGCCGCTGGGAACCGACCTCATCGGCCTGAGCGAATCCACTTGGCAGGCACGCTGCGGCCGCGGTCACACCAACGGCTTGCAGGAAGTCGCGGCGGGTGAGTGACGAGTGACACTGTGAGTTGTTCATCGCGAGTTCCTTCATTTCCGAAACTTGTGACTGATGGCGGTTTCTCTGCGGCTTCTCTGAATCTGCGGGGGAATGAGTTGGTAAATCCCCACCGATGGCAAGGCCGACTCCACATATGAACAAAAATTGCCAGTCACTGACCGAGACTCCCAACCGCGATCAAGAAGTGTTTCTGGTTTCCGTTTTCACATCATTCTGCCCATCCATCATTCTGCTGACTTTCGGCAAGCAGAATGATGGGTGGGCAGAATGATGTGAGACTGCTTGGAATTCGCGCTTCTGGTTCCTGATCGCGTTACAGCAGCGTCAGCGGATTGACGCGAGTCTTCAACGGCAGCTCGACCGGTACGCCGACGCGATGCGACTCGAAGACGGCCGCGATCATCTCGATGATCGCGCGCGAATCCGCGGCCGAGCATCGCGGCTGCCGATCCTTCTCGATGCAGTCGATCAAGTCGTTGAGCGCGGCGATGTGTCCCCCTTCGTAGGTCAAATCTTGCCGAGGCTCCGGCTGGCCGATTCCGACGGACGAGACCGGTTCCCATTTCTTGCTCGTGCGACCCGGCGACCAACTGCTGTCTCGGAGAATGTGCGTCTTCGCTCCGAAGCCGCTTTCGGTTTCGAGGATCCCCTTGCTGCCGAAGATTTGAAGTGCGAACCGAGTCGGACTGCCCCCCATTCCGCGATGCGAGGCGAAGTAGCCGGTCACACCGTTGGCAAACGAGTACATCGCATCGACCGCGTCTCCCGCGAGCGGGCCGATTCCTTCCTTGCCCTCAACGACATCGGCCTTCGCCACTTTGTGCTTCTGCTGCATGACGCTCGCGAAGCAGCTTGTCGCGTTGCCGGCAAAGGCCCGCATCAGTCCGAAGACGTGCGAGCCGAGCACCCATAAATCCTCGCCGCCGCCGCGCGTGTCTTCTTTGCCGCGACCGCGCATCTCCAGCACGTCACCGATCTCGCCGGAATGCACGAGCGACTTGGCCACGTCGAGCACCGGAGACCACTGACTGATATGCGCGATCGCCAGCTTGAGGTGCCGCATCTCCAATTGACGGACCGCCTCATCGCATTCGGCGAGCGTCCGGCAGAACGGCTTCTCCATGTAAACGTGGCAGCCGTGTTCGGCCGCCGCGACGATCATGTCGCGATGCTGGTCGATCCAGCGCGGACAGATCGCGACGATGTCGAGCCTTTCCTTGTCGAGCATCTCGCGGAAGTCGGCATAGGCGGTCTTCGCGTTCGTCCGCTTCACGGCCGCTGCTCGGCCCGCTTCGTTCTCATCGGCCAGCGCGACAATCTCGAAGTTCGGCAGCTTCGTACACGCGACATCCACGCCGTGCCCGTAATCCCCTTTGCCCGTCCGTCCGATGATTCCGACTCGATAAGTCTTCGCCATGAAGTATCTCCTTGGTTTGAAAGGCGGAGGATTATGTCGCGCGCCACTCGTTGAGTCACCTTCGCGAGCGGACTATAAGAGATCCAGGCGAGCGGGGCGGCGTCAGATTGTTTCTTTGACTACCAGGGTGAACCATGTCATTTCGAGTCGGCCTAGGACACGACACACATCGCTTGGTGGCGGGCCGGCCGTTGATCCTTGGCGGCGTGCGCATCGAGCATGATCTTGGTCTCGATGGCCACAGTGATGCCGATGTGCTGTTGCATGCGATCACCGACGCGCTGCTGGGAGCGGCTGCACTCGGAGACATTGGCGAGCTGTTCTCGAACACCGATCCGCGCTGGGCCAACGCCGACTCGGCCATCTTCGTGCAAGCCGCGTTGAGCAAGCTCGATGAACTCGGTTGGAAGATCGTCAACCTGGATTGCACGATTCACGCGGAGCGTCCCAAGTTGTCCGCGCTCAAGCCGGTCATTGCCGCTCGGATCGCCGAGTTGCTGGGACTCAACCGCAGCCAGGTGAATGTCAAAGCCAAGACCGGCGAGAAGGTCGGTCCGATTGGCAAACAAAAGGCGATCTCGGCCGACGCCGTCGTGTTGATCGAGCGGCCTGCGAAATGAGCCGAACGCGCTAGCGTCGGGCAGAATCCCGATGTTTCATTTGGCCCCCATCCAACTTGGGGCTATGAGCCGTTGAAACAGCGGATTGCGAACCTCACTTCTCGTGTGGAAGACGAATTCGACGTGGACGCGATCCGTATGACCCCGCGTTGCCGATGCTGAGCGTCCTGGCCGGCGCGGTGGGAAACACTCACGTTTTGAGACTCAAGCGGAAGTGGACTGAGCCATGTTTGCTGTGGACGGTGATTGTTTCAGCATCGGGGAACGATGAAGTCGCCAGCGTGGGCACTCGCGACAGAACCGCTCGTCGCGATTCAGTCGGCGGCGTTCGCGGAGTTTCGACAAGCGAAGCTGCCGATTGCCAAGCGATACTTGGTCAAGGATGTGACTGTGGAGGCGCTGGCCCATTGCTGGAACAACAACCGCGAGGTTTGACGCTCTGCCGTGACGAACTGGCTGGCTGGTTCAATGTCTTCAATCAATACCGCAACGGAAAGGCGGTGATGTGGAAGAAAGACTGAGCACGATTGATAACACGGACGGCGTTCCGGCCGAAAACGAAAAACCCCCGAATGATCGGGGGAATCAGCACGAAAGCGAGCGGGTGACAATCACTGACAACCAAAGAAAAGCGGGTTCATCCGACCTTTTGGGGGGATGGTTGCAAAAAGCGGACATGCTGATTTCGATTGGGTTTGTGTTCGACATACACGAAACCCAAAGGAGAGAGCAGCATGTCCGCGGGAGTGTTTTATCAGGCA
>JBJXEX010000084.1:0-15389 GCA_046156195.1 Planctomycetaceae bacterium
TACTTAGGAATTAAAGCGGTCAGTTGTGGCACTACAAAGTGACTCCGCAGTAAAAAAAAACCGGCGCAAGTCCAATCATGCCAACAAAGCTGCCCCGAATTCCGGCAAGGAACTGTCGAAGTTGAGCCTGAGACCGTTGAGTCGTTCGTAACCCAGGCCACCGAGTTTCTTCAGGGCCAATGGAAACACCTCGACCTCTCATTCTCGCACCCCGAGTCAACCTGCATCAGCTTTATTGGCTCAAGCTATGCCTGACGAGTTGCTCGCTGGGCGAGAATGACAACGCGGAACAGATGAAGGTTATCGTGACGCCACGAACTCAACCTCGTCTCGTATGACGTGTTCGATGCCGGAAATGTCTTGCAGGCGGGATTGCAACATTCGTGTTGCCAGCGCGGGTGGGAGGCATTCTGAAAATTTGATGCCAGAAATGGCGGTCTCTTCGACGGACGGCAGCAAATCGACGGCGGATCGTGTCCGGAGTTCGCGAAGAGCGTCGCCGATTCGTTCGATCGGGACGTCGGACTCGAAGTTGATGGCGAGGTCGTCGTAATCGACGGTTGCCTGCATGAGACCCGCAAGGGTTGGGACCAATGAGGCGTTCGTTCCTTGTCCCGCAAAGGTCCACCACTTGAATTGTGAGTCACCTTCTTTGATGACGATCGAGCCGAGCGGTGTCAGCCATTCAAACTTGGATCGAATTTGAGAGATCTGGTCACGGGCGCGCTGGGACCATTCGGGACGGTCCTCCGGCTTCGCCAAAACGTGCTTAATGGCCTGGGCGACGCGAAAGCTCAAGCCGCGGCCCGAGCCCTTCCAGCGCGAGCGGCCAAGATCGTTGGATGGCTCAACGTAGGCCAGACGACTTTGCCACTCGATGTGTTTGACGCGCCAAGCGCGGCCGCCGAGCAGCAAGACACGCGGTCCATCTTGTTTTCCGACGAAGGTGAGTTCATCGACAAAGCCCAGCTCACGGCGGCCGTACAAGACCGTGAACAACGGCGGTGAGGTGAACACCGACAGCAGTTCCATGAAATGGCGGCGGCCAAAGGTTTCTTCTCCTTGCTGAGCGATGGCGAGCATCCCGTCATCACTCCAAAGGATCTCCTTCTGCAACATCCAATCGACGATTTCTCGAATTGAGTCCGACGTCATCTGCGCGAATGCGGGGACGCCGCGCACCCAATTCAACCAGAGATCACGGCCAATTCCTTTCTCTTGCAGCGTCAGCGCCATCAATTGCTGTGCCAGCACATGAAAGGGCAGCGCGGGCGGCTGGACCGGTTCGACGTAGCCTTGCCTCCAGAGATCCACGATCGCGGCCGCCTGAAGCAATGAAGGCTCATCGGTCGTCAGGAACAGACAGTTGCGCAACGCGTCTGCTCGGCGACCGGTGCGGCCCATGCGTTGCAGAAAGCTGGCAACTGTGGACGGGCTGTCGATCTGAATGACACGGTCGAGGTCGCCGACGTCGATGCCAAGTTCCAGGACACTTGTCGCGACGATCACGCAGTTGTCTCGCTGAGCGAAGGCTTCCTCGGCCTGACGCCGTTGGTCTTGGCTCAGCGAGCTGTGCGTCACGAAGGCCGTGACGTCGAGTTGTTTCAAGAAGGCTCCAAGCTCTTCGGCCTGGGCGCGGCTATCGACGAACACCAACCGCTTTTCGCCGCGATGCAACCGCGAGATGACGACCGCAGCGTTGGACACGGTGCCCACATAGTCAATTTGGACGTCAGGCAACGGCGCGACGAGCCGCGACCGTAAGGGAGCGGTTTCTGTTTCGGGGAATTCCGCTCCCTCACGGTCGCGGCTCGGTTGCGATAACTCATCGGGCGGTCGCAGCAAACCCTTTGGGCCGGTGCATGAGCCGGCTAACCATTCCAGCAGCCGCTCTGGATTACCGACTGTGGCCGACAATCCAATACGTTGCAGTTCGCGACCAGCAAAACGAGTGATGCGTTCGAGCACAGACAGCAGATGCCATCCGCGATCGTCGCCTGCGAACGCGTGAATCTCGTCGATGATGACGACCCTCACGTCCGCAAACAGCCGGCGGCGGTCAATTCGAGGCGAGACCAGCAATGCTTCGAGAGATTCGGGCGTCGTCAGCAGGCAATCCGGCGGGTCTCGGAGAATGCGACGTCGATCAGAGGGGCCGACGTCACCATGCCACAAGGCGGATCGCCGACCGACCAATGAGGTGTATCGCTGCAATCGCACATCCAGGTTGTTGAGCAGTGCCTTGATCGGACAAATGTAGAGGACGCTCAGACCGCGCCAGTCCGAAGTCAGCAGGCGCGACATGATGGGAAAGAATGCCGCCTCAGTCTTACCCCCGGCCGTGGGAGCCAAGATGACTTGGTGCTGTCCCGCAAGGAGCGGAGCGATCGCCGCCTCTTGAAACGGCCGCAGTTCTCGCCAACCCAAACTGTTGACGATGTGATGTTGCAGCGCCGGATGCAGTTGGTCGAATGGGTTCACAGCGACAGCTCGATTTCATCCACGTTGGCCGCTCCCATCGCCTGCCGCTCGACGGCGGTGAGTTCCGATTCGGAGATCGTGAGGGCGTAGTGTTGTCGCGGATTGAATTCCGGGAATTGGTCGATGCGGTCGAGAACATCGGCGACCAGTTTCTTCAGGAAGATGCGTGGGGCGACACCAACCTTGCCGCCCAGCTTGCCGGCGACGCCGCTCGCCAAGTCTCGGACGTATTGGTCGTCACACAAGTTTTGAATTCGATCCGAATCCTGAGCATGGACTTGGAAGATGTCGCGAACCTTGCAACCCACTTGGCAGAGACGCTCAAGATTGAAGGCCGGAAGCCGGATCTGTACGGCACGCGGGTTGTCGAATCGCGCATCGGTTTGAAAATCCACATGCAGTCGTTGAGCCAACGGTTCCAGTCGTTGAATGCCTTGAGGTCCGTCGAAAAAGGCCGGTGTCCCGGTGATGAACAGCATCAGCCCCGGAAAACGACCTGCATCAACTTCGTCGATGAGTTGCCGAAGCGCGTTCAGACTCTTGTCGCGGGCGTCGCTGCGAACACGCTGAATGGTTTCGACTTCATCCAACACCAACAGCAAGCCAGCGCGGCCCGAGTCACGCAGCATTGTCAGCAGTCCCTGCAAAAAGTTGAGCGCTCCGAAATGGTCGATTTCGCCCTTCACACCCGCAAACCGTTTGGCGGCGGCAGCCACGTTTGGCTGACCGGCCAGCCATGCAACGAGACTGTCCGCGAGAGCTTGGTCGCCGGCTGCCTGCGCTTTACGGTATCCGCGCAGCACGGCACTGAAGGTGGGAGCGGTACTCGTCACGCGAGCCAACCGCTGTTCGAGAAGCTCATCGGTACGAGCCAACAGCGCCGCATGGTCTTCCGCCGCAATGTTCCCCTCGGCCAGAACGTCCTCTTCCAGCGTGAAGAACCAACCATCGAGGACGTTCTGCAATGCTCCTTCGGGAGTTTCAGCGGTCGCCAATCGTTCCATCAGCCGACGATAGACGGTCTCCAGTTTATGCAGTGGCGTCTCAGTCTCTGAGATTTGCACTTCGGCTGTCGCGAACCCCAGCTTCTTCGCCCGTTCCGCCAGCCATCGTGCGAAGAAGGTCTTTCCGCAACCGTAGTCGCCCCGCACCGCTTTGAATTGTCCGCCACCGGCGGCCACCTTTTGCAACTCCTGTTCAAGGGACTCTTCGAACCGCTCCATACCGACCGCGAACGCATCCAGGCTGTTCTTAGGCACGGTCCCGCGGCGCAAGGCATCAAGAATTTCTTGTCGGCGTTGAGGGCTGACTTTCATGGTCCTTCCTCCAACGCGAATTGTTCCGCCAACAGACTGCGATTGAGTTCGACGGAATCGGAAGCCTGGTCGCGCAGCAGCACGCCGTAGCCGTCCACATTCAAAACGCGCTGCATGACTGCCACGAAGCTGTTGAGCCGGAAAGCCGGAAGTTGCAGCGCCTTGGCGAGCGCCGTGGATGTCATCTTGCCACCTCGGCCGTCGAGAGCTGTCAGGAACTCGGCGAGCTTGTCATCGGCCGGCATCGCGCGACCACAGAGTCGCTTCTGCTCGGTGAGAATCGCGGACGTGAGCAGGCTGCGAATCCAGGCCGCAACAGGAGGACGCTCGGCGGAACCACTTCCTGACGGTCGCGGCTCGATAATCACTTTTGAGCCGCGCCCGTCAGGAAGCGGAGTTCCCTCTTGTTCCGATTCGTCCAAATCAAACAGAACGCCAGATTTCTTCTTGGGCTTTCGGGGTGCCGGTTCCACTTTGGCAACATTCGCTGCCGACGAATCATCGAGCCACCAACTTGGCAAATCCACTGCCGCGAAGTCCCAGCCATCAGGGCAGTCTTCTGTGGCCGTTAAGACCGAGATCGCGATCACCATCTCTTGCGGCGAGACTCCGCCGTGATAGCCATTTTTCTTGCCGGCGTAACGCACACGCTCGCTCCAGGGGGCGATCAATCGGTGGCTTTCCGGAAGCAGCACCCTCGTTCCAGAAAACTGGATTTCATCGGCGGCAGGTTGCCCATCGTCGAACCGCCAGCGTTCGCCACCGTCACACTGTCGGCCAACGGTTTGATGATCCAAGACATGTCCATGATCGCTGATCAGAACAACGAGCCGTCCTGCCTGACGCGCCTCTTGCAGCAGCATGGGAAGCACTTTGATCTCATCGCGTGTCCAACGGACGTCGATTTGATCTCCCTTCAGCAGATGATCGTCCACGGCATTGACGACCACACCGACGACACGACGACGGGGGGACTCGATCTCCCGGCGTATGTCCGCAGCCAGGACCGGTTCAAATGAGTCCTGAAGCGAGGCTTTGTGAAACAGAATTGGCGGATACCCTGATTTGCTCTTCGCCAGCAGCGCAGGGTGCTCGGCGAAACCAGTGCGTTCCTCGTTGGCCGATCCTTGTCGAGATTTTCCACAGAGCAGGCTCGTGCGTGATACTTCGGTGACCGACGGGATCATCGCAAGACCGGGTCGAACGTCCGCTCGCCCTTCTTCACACAACGCGATCCACTCATGCCGAGTGACGTCGGCCAGCAGTTCGCGGCAGACGGCGACGCTCATGCCATCCATGACGATGACCAGAATTGGTGACGCGGCGGCCAGCGGTGCGGCGATCTGTTCGAGGATTTGTTCCACGGGCAAAACGTCTTGGCTCTGTGAACCTGCGGCCGTCCAATCCTTCAACAGCTCAGCGAAAGCACGAGCATCTTCCTCGCGACAGCGAGTCACTTCGTCGAAGAGTGCGGAGTAAGCCTCAGACAAGTCACGCACGGGATCGCCAGCTCGCAAGGCGAGGCGTGCCCAGTCCACATACCCACCTTCCCTCAAGTGGTCCGTGGCCGCTTCTCCCAGAGAACGAGGTCGCACGCGATTCTTCGAGCGGCGATCAGCAAGCCATCGCATCAATCGCACGGCCATCTGAGCACGTTCCCAGCAGCGTGACTCCCGATGAATCAGGTCATGCGCACGCACCGCTTGCTGAGCCTCGCGCAGAGCGTCCATCGAGCCGGAGTTTGAGATCCCCGCGATCAGTCGCTGGCCGAAGCTGGCCAATCGCTGCTCAAAGCTCAGCGGCAGTGTCTCGCTCAGATAGGCAAAGTTGTCGGCCTGGACTTCACGCAGGATGTCATCCGCCCGCTGAACAATCTGCCGATACAAACGAGAGTCCGTGTGTTGCAGCGAGCGGACGACTTCCGTGGCGGCGGCATTCCAGCGCACCATGACCGTGCCATCGGGAGTTTGCTTTCCCAGGAATCGGTCTTCAAATTTCCCCGTCGCCTTGTCCAGTCGTCCAGCCGCCGAGCGATGAAAGACAACTCCCCCCGCCAGGCCGATGGCAACCGCGTCCGGACGTTCCAAGTGCTCGAACGATCGCAGCACTAATTTTGCGACAGTGCCGGCACGGTCACCGAGCCATTCAATCGCGCCGTCTCGCAAGGCTGGAGCCAGTTGTTGAAATCGCGCGATCCCATCGGGAGTCGTGGACCACTTGAGCAACGTCGTCAGGTCCGGCATTTGCGCGTCGAGCCCCAACAATTGATTGAGCAGCCACGACCACACCGTCTCTGAATCCAGGAAGCCGCCGCGAGCCGGGGGATAACCGTCTGACGGGATGATCTCCAGCAGCGCGTCGGCCAACCACGACATGTGAGCATTGGTCAGCCGGGGATCGACCGCGGACGCTTGAAACAGCGACCGAACAATCTGCCAGTTGTCGATCGAATACAGCTTCCGTCGATGCAACCGCATGAGCACGTCGTCGCCGAGTTCCCGGTCTTCCAGGTTCGTGACCAGCACCTTTTTCGCGTTCGGCTCAGTGGTCTCGCGAAGGGCCAGCCGCATCGCCATCGGCGAATCGCACTGATAAATGCAGTAGAGCTGATCGCCATCGGTTTGGATTGGGTTGCTGGTCCAGCGACCGGGAGTATGAATGCCCAACGGCCGAGAGGGCTGCTTCTCGCGAACCATCGCTCGGATTTGGCTGAATGTAGGAGTCATCGCAGTCACTTGGCTGGCCCTTCTTCGATGACCCAACTGACGTTGATGCGGACGGATTGACTGGGTTTTGTTTCCTTGCCGAGCTGATCCAAGACCGCTTGAGCCTCCGCCAAGTTTAGATCCTGCCGGCTTCCGTCTGGGATGACTCCTTTCAACACTTGCTCTTTTTTCGAGTTGTCCCTGTCAGTAAGCGTCTGCTTGTTGTTTGCATCTAATCGACCGCGTTCAATTATGGGCGGCTCGAACGTAGTTGGTTTCTTCGTCAACAGTCGCACGGCCTTAGCATTGGCCGACTTGAGCGCCGGAGCCAAGGCGACAACGTGCTCATCGCTGCTCAGTGCATTGGCAACATCGGTGAGGATCGCCGTGGCGGCCGCACTACGATCGTCGGTGAGGTCTCGAATGGCGTCGAAGATCTCCCAGCCAGCGGTTTCGAGATTGCCTTCCAGTTCGGCGGCCTTGGCCGCGCATTCTCCCATCGCTGTCTCGCTGGTTGCGATCTCAGCGGCAGCCAAGAGTCGAACTACGTCCTCACCGTTGGCATTTTGAAGCGATTCCATCAATGTCCAAGTCGCCAAACCGGTTCTCAACCGGTCACTCGAATCGGCGGCCACGCTCAGTTGCGTCATTCGGTCGCGGATCTGCTGACAGTAGTTCTTGCAGGCTTGTCTCGCTTGAGCGGCATGCCGTTTGACCTCGCTGGCCAGAGTGCTCACGTTGCTGGCATTCAACAAGCGTGAGATTGTCGCACCAAAAATGCTGCTGGCCCGTTGGACCGCGACTGCCCATTGAGACTCGTCGGGCAAACGCTGTTCGTGAAGTTCACACTGGTCCGGCACATTGCTCAGTGTGACTTCGCAGGGGCCGTTGTGCAGAAAGAAAGTGCGATTGGTCTGCGCCGCGAAGATGAGCAATACGAGATTCTGGGCTTCTTTGGGCAAGCCCATCGGCTTGGGATCATCGAACCATTTGCGAAGTTGGGAGACGCTCATCGCGCTGCCCGTCTCGGCCGCCTTGCGAGCAAAATGCTGTCGCCAATGTTGGCCCAACACAAAGTGCGTCGCGTCCAACCCCATCTCACCGAGCAACAAGGGATTGGCGATTTGCCGAATCAATGGCCGCAATGTCCGGTCAACGGCCACACGTCCGTCGGCCGATTGCGTTGCCGGCATGATCTGCTCGAACACCTTCTTGAGAGGCGTGGCTTTGATCTCGGCTCCAAAATCCGGTGCGGCGGGGAACTCATGTTCCAGCGCTTGGCTCAGGAGGCAAGTCATCGCCTGGCCAAGATTCGCGGCCACAGGTGGACGCGGCACGAACCCGTCACGCAGCGCCACGAACCGTTCGGACAGTTCCAAGTCGTGGACCGTGTCGAGCGAGCCTGGCAGCAAGGCGTCCAGTCCATACGCCGCTTCCAGATGATTTTGCACCCGCTGTCGCAGCACGCTGCGTTGATTCTCAAGGAGCGACTTGGCTGACTGACGATCTTGCGGTGACATGTGGTTTGAGTATTGACCAAACCGCTCGCCGGCCAGGATGTGTTCCAGGACGACCAAGGTTCCGAGGTCACGTTGAGCATCCTCGCTAAAGAACGCGGGGATCCAACACATCGTCTGGGCTCCGCCCGCATGCGACTGGCGAAACGATTGCAGTTTGCTGAGATCATCGCGCGGGCCGTAGCCCGGTTCGTCGAACGGGAAGTCGATGACCAACCTCCACGATTCGTCATTGTTCTCGAAGGACGATTCAGGCAGCTCGCGGATGTTGCGGAACAACACTTTGCAATCGCGTTTGGTGTTTCGCCACCAGAACTCATGGAACTGCTCGCCGTCGCCCTCGACCGCGATGTCAAGCTGCGTGAACAGGATCTGCCGCACAAGGCGACTGCGATTGCCCTGACTATCCTCGCCCTGCGCCTGAGCCAGAATGCTCGCGGTGTCCACGCCGGAGAGCTGAATCGAGATGGTGGGATTTGCTTCCTGGCCCAGCCGCATTTCACCGACGCTCGCCGCCCAAGTGCGGCACTTGCTCAAAACCAACTGAGCTTCTCTGCCGGGAATCGGAGTCTTGATCGTTCCGTGATTCAGCGCCGCCAAGCGTTCCGCATTCAGCCCACGCAGAGATTCGACATCCGGCAGCAGAGCCGACAGCAGCAACGTCTTGACCAGCCGATCATCATTGCGAAAGGCGATCCTCCGAGGATCGTCGAACGGTAGCTGTTCAATCTCTTCGCGGCGCAGCCCTGGACCACCCGTAGCCCTTTCCAGCGCTGGCAGCAGCTTGTGGTGATACAGCCGCTTGGCGTTGTTGAAGTGAATCGCCATCTCAGGGCTGAAAGCGTCCTCGCCGTGAGCGATGACATCAAACAAGTCGCCGACCGGCACAACGTCGCCAACCTTGAGCGTCTCACGCTGCTCGACGAGCAACTGCACCATCACCTTCAACGCCGTTCGTTCCCGTTGCAACACGCTTGAGACTGCGATCAACGTCTGCACGAGTGCCGGGCTGAAGGGATACACGCGGCGAAACATCTGCCGGTCCCCGGAGGTTGTCAGCAGGATGTTCATCACGGATTCACGCATCTTCGCCGTCTGGTCGAAGGCGGCATCCAGTTCTTTGCGAGCCGACTCGGTCTTGCACTTGAGCACTCGCTTTTCGGCAATGGCGGGAAGATTGCGATCTTCCAGCGTGATCTTGTGGAAGCGATCCTCCCAATGCCGAAGCGCATCACCAAAGTTGAGCAAGCTCGCCCCCGGCACGGCGTCGCCGATCAACTCTCGCAGGTCACGTTGCCGAGCAATGAAGCTGACAACCGGCACCGGCCGATCCGGCGTCTGTGCCTCGACCAGCTTGGCCAGCTTTTGCCCCTCTTGGTGTAGGAACTTCATGTCCGCCGCGTGACTGGCCAGCCACAAGATCAGCTCATCCAAGAACAGGATCAACCCGTCGTAACCAAGCTGAGCCGTATGCCGGCTGATGACGGACAGCCCTTTGTCGAGCGACACGAATGCCTCACCTCGCCCGCCGGCCTGCGTGTCGTAGGAACCAAAGAACTGACGTATCAGCGAGCTGATGAGTTGCGAACGATCTTCCGAGCCAGGTGGCGCAATGATTGCCGTTTCAAATCGAGAAGCATCCCAACTCGAATTCAGATCACCCCAGCCACCGTCCGAGTCCGCTCCCTCATTGAGCTTGGCAAAGAATTTTTCGTCTCCCAGCGTTTCACACAGAGCCTGAGCGTCTCGAAAGAGTCCCTCGGCCAGATACACCCCCGGAATCGGTGCCTGCGGCTGCGTGCGGCGGATGAACTCGACGTACCCGCCAAGGATGCCCGACTCCATGTCGTGCGCACCGATCATGTGATACGGCACGAGCAAAAACTTCTTGCCGCCAATCCAGTGATTGTGCTTGGCGATGACGGGAGCCAACTCCGGAATCGCGCGAGCCGCCGTGTTGCCTTGCAGAATCAAATGCAGCACCGCCATGAAATGGCTCTTGCCGCTACCGAAGCTGCCGTGCAGATAGCTCCCCTTGCTGGTGTTGGATTGCAGCGAGCTTTGAATGAACGTCAGCGCGTTGTCGAAACAGTCCCGCAGTTCCGGCGTGACGACATAATTGCCGAGCACCACTTCCGGCCGACCGACGTCTTCTGCCAGCCGCAGAACGTAGTCTCCTTTTTGGACTCGTTCAGGGATTTCAATCAGGTCTTTGATGAGTGTCATGCCAAGTGCTTCTTTGCCTAAACGTGCGATGTGCAACTACGGAGGAGAAATCGAATCGAGGAATTCCGTCAGGTCTGTGAAAACCTGAGTCGCCTCCGCACGCGACAGTTGATACAGGCGATGGAAGCATCGCAAGCAGTTGGCGAATGGTTCCGAGTCTCGCAGCATCCGTCTCACGTTGGATTTGGCAGCGGCAACGACAACCGCTTCGGAGCTGTCGTCGACTGCGACCAAGTTCAAGAACATCAACTGAATGGCTTTCGCTCGGCCTTCATAGAACACACGGCGTTTGACCGGATCGTCCAACTTGAAGATGGAGATCACGGCCTGGGCGCGGAAGCGATCAAACCCAAGAGGCTTTGCAGGCTGTGGCACACACCCCAGGAATGTGATGAGGTCTTCGGGATCAGCATCCGAATCACCGATCGGGTAAAGCAGAAATGGCTGCTCGGTGGAATTGGCTGGCGGCCGTTTTGCCTCCGTCTTTCGTGTGCTCGCAATCGGAAACAGGTTTCCCTTGAAGACGGAGTTGCAGTTCTTACAGGCGGCCGCATAGTTGAAGGGGTGATAGGCGAGAAACCGATACCCCAATTCTTTGTGACCATCCGCAGGTTGCCTGACGGTCAGCCCGGCATCCAAGAGATCCTGCGGGGGATTCCACGCCTCAACTTCGGTCTTGGGACGGAAGTGCTCGACGTCCTGCTCGATGCGGCCTTCCAGTGGCTTCTCGCAAAACGCGCATTTGGAATGCTGGAGCTCGATGTACAAGTCTTTGATCTCGCTCCAAAGGCCACGAAAGTCTGACGACTTCGGCTCATCAGGCAGTTCGTCAAGAGCGTCCTGCGCTCGATCGAACCAGGTCGGCTTCAGAGCGGTGATGCGATCTCGGATTTCGTCGAGCGTGATCGGATACCGGATCATTCCGCAACCTCCGTGCCTTGGGCCATCGCCAGAATAATCTTCCGGGCGGCGTCCGTGTCCCCATGACGCGCCTTGCGCTGCAATTGCCCGAGTTGCGAGATCTTCCCACTGGCTCGCGTCGTTTTCAGTCCAAAGAACTCGCTCAGCAAGACTTGATCGGCATCCAAACCGTGGATGCTCTGCTTGAGACGCTTCGCGACAGTCTGATTATCGTTGCCATTGGTCTTCAGCGTGATGACGTTCATCCATTCGAGACTGCTGGCGACCAGCGGGCTGTGCGAGGTGACGATGAATTGCAGTTTCGGAAAGATCTTGGAAATCTTCTCCAGAACCTTCATTTGCCACTTCGGATGCAGATGCAAATCGACTTCATCAACCAGCACGATACCGTGCATGTCAACCAATTCGTTCCCGTTGGGACATCCAAAGCACAAATGATGGAGGAGATCACCAACCCAACCAATGTAGGCACGATAGCCATCGGACATTGATTGGAATGGAATGGCCATGTCGCCACGCTGGAACATGTAGTCGCCGCGTGTGTCTTGCTGGCCGCCAAACTCGAAGCGGCCAGGCTTAATCATCGCATTCAGCAATTTGACGACTTGTTCGTAACGGCTTCGTGGCTTGAGTTGCGGCAGCCAGCTTGCCAAGGGGATGAGCGAGAACGAATCCTCGAACAGGCTCGCGACTCGCTGGTCGCGCATGGGACGCACCTTCGACCGAGCACCGGGATTGTACTTGTCAAGTTGTTCCACGAGACGTGTCGCCCCATATCCCACAATGAAAAATGCGTCGTTCTGCGATTCGTAAACTGGTTTCCAGAAGTCCTTGTACTCGGCTTCGTCAAATTTCTGCGACCTCTCTGGAATCCAGTCCGATTGAACGTCCAATCGAGTGTTGACATCCAAACGCTCTCCCATTCGGTCCAATCCGACCGCCAGGGTTCTGTGTTTTTCAGTCGAGCGATCTTGTTCATGCAAGCTCACGCCAGCCCGAAGCAAACCCTCCGTCTTGCCGAGTCGAACGATTGAGCTGTCTCGCAAAATATCTTTCGCCGCCGGTCCAAAGGCGGTCGCCGCGATGGCTCGCAGCACGGTTGTCTTTCCAGAACCGTTATCACCGAGCAGCAGATTGATGTTACGAAGTCGCGGTCGCGGCAAGTGCTTGCCGTTCGCTTCAGCGGGTGTCTTCGAGGTCCGGAACTCGGAATCCGGATGCACGAAGTCCATTCGCTGGGCGCTGCCAAACGACCGAACATTCGTCAGTTCGATCCAATCGATATACACGCTTCGTCTCCCCCTAAGAATCAATTATCAAGCCGTCGCTGACTTACTTATCTACTTCGTTGGCTTGAGACGCCTTCTTCTTCGCTGCTTTCTTCCGCCCAGTCTTCGCCGGTGGTTCCCACGCTTTGATTTCCGGGATGGTCTTGCCAAGTTGTTTGGCTTCGTCGTTGACGAAGCCCTCGAAGTAGTCGCCCATGCGGAGGCCGTCGAAGGTGGCGTCGGGGTCATTGTGCCATTGTTTGAGCCACGGAAGTAGTTCCAGCATTCCGGCCAGCAGGGGGATCAGACGCGGGTCGTCTCGGCCGCCGAGGCGTTCTTGGATATCGACGTAGTACGCGCTGATCGCTTTGGCTTGTTGCAGGTGGTCGTAGCCGGCCCAGGCGATGACGGGGGTGCCGTCGGGGCCTGCGCAGTGCGGGAAGTTGATCCAGCGTTCCTTGGGGACGTCGAGCTTGCCGCGCAGACGCCAGAGGTTGCTGTCGAGGAAATCTTTCGAGTCGTACTTGGTGGGGACCGGGATGTCGCCGACCTGTTTCTGTTGGAGCTCACGCGCGGCGTCATCGGACAGGTGTTGCGGATCGGTGCTCGGCAGCTTCGTACGGGCGTCGATGGCGTCTTCCTGGCGTTGGAGATCCCAGGTCCGTTCCCAGACCCCGCGTTTGATCAGTCCGCTGGGTTTGTAGCGGAGCACGGGGAGCAGCGGGACGCATTCGGCGGCGACGAGTTCGTTGACGAGGGCTTGCACGTCGAACGCCGGATCGTCGCGGAACAGTTCGCCAACCTGCTGGAACTCGGCGTCCTGCCGAGCGACGTCGGCCAGCTTGGCGACGGAGACGAGTGCGATGTCCGCGAGTGGCGGATTGTTGGGTGGCACGCCCTGAGCCTCAGCGAAGGGCGTGGGAGTGGAGACCGTTGCGTCAGAGCCACGCCCTTCGCTGAGGCTCAGGGACGTGCCACCCTCCCCCATCCGCCCATCGAAATCAAAATAGCTTTCCAGGCGGTCGAGCAGCCATTCGCGGAGGGCGCGTGCGAGCTGCGCGTCCCACGGTTCGGTGTTCCAGCGGCGTTTGTATTCGGGTTGTTCGATGAGCCGGATGTTGGGGTCGCTGGCGATGAGGTCGATGCGGCGTTGGACGAGTTGGCGGTAGTCGTCGGGCCACTCGGCGGGGAGTTCGGTGATCGGCGTCGAGCCGTGTCGTTCAAACCACGTCGTCTGCGTTTCCCCCGCCGCCATCTTCCGAGCCAGCACGATCTCGAACGCCCGTTGGCCCAGCTTGAGCGGAGGCGGCTGCATGGTCGTGAGCCGCAAGGCGCTAGCCGCGGGTTCTTCATCGGCCTGGGACCGGCGGCTAGCGCCTTGCCGCTCAGTCGGTGCAGCGATCAGCCCATAGAGCCGGTAGCACTCCCAGTCGAGTTCCTCTTGAGCCGCGATCATCTGCGACCGGGCGAATTGAGCCGCGGACTTGGCGGTGGCTAAAGCCTCGCGGGTGGGCGCTCCGTGGGAGGCGATCGAGGCGGGCTGAAAATCGCGCGCGCGGGTCGCGAGACTGTCGAGCAATCTCGCCGTGAGCAGCGGACGACCAGACGGCAGCGGGAACGGCAGCAACCCTCCGCTCGTATGCTCGTAAAATGATTCCCATTTTTCGTCATACACTCCTCGGCCGATACCGCTGCTACCCTTGGTCTGAAAGCTTTGCTTCATCCAAAAGCAGGCGGTGGAGCTGTTGAGGAGGCCGACGAGGGCGATGTGATCGTCTTCGCTTGCCTCGCACGGCAGTTTGATCACCGGGGCCGACCTATTGAAAACTTTCCCGCCACGGTCGAGCGCGAAATGGTTGTGCGTCGCCACGAACCCAAACACGATCGACAACGGCGTGCGTGCGCGGTCCTTCGGAAATTGGTGATAGTCGAACCAAGGCCGCCCAGCGGAGCGATATGTCCCGCCACCGAAAGTGGAACGACTCCAAAGATCAGTCTTGAGGTTGTAGAGCCAACCCCAAGCCGGGGTCCGGGGTACGTCAGCCCATTGTTCGAGTCCGCGATCGTAGGGGAAGAAAATGCACTCGTCGCTGACAACATTCCAATCGCGAACATTGTCGCCACGTACCTGATCGCGAAACGCATCGCGAACCCCACGCCGATTCGGGAACTCGCGTGGAAGGACGAACGCTTCGTCCGCGTGAGTATCTTGGAAGAAGCCGATCGACGTGGCCACGTCGTCCACCTTCTGTACGGTCCCTTCTTCCAATCGCTCCTTCAACTCTGCCGCGCCGCCGCCGCCAATTGACCAAGGGTGTTTGTGGAATATCTCGCGCGGCGAGTCGCCGACGCTCACGAACTCGCTCTGCGAACCTGGCTGGTCCAACTGCGCGACGATCACCGACCACACCAAGCCCCGCGCTGGATCGTCGGGTGTCGTCGGTTCCCCACGAATCCCCAGCACCGTCCGCAGCGTGCTCGCCACCGGAGGACGATGCCGCCCGAACAAGATCACTGTCGGCGTGCCGTGGCCCGGAATGTACGCGCCGCTGGTGTCGATCACATGCGTCAGATCCACGCTCGGAAAGAACGACTCGATCAGCTTCTTGCCGAACTCGCGCTTCATGAAACTGTTGGCCGTGATCTGTCCCGTGTAGCCACCTCCGACCGCCAGCCGAAAGATGCGTTCCAAGAACGGCACGGCTAGCGAATACTGTCTGTGGCACGATGCGAATCGTTTGCGGTAACGATCGTTGAGCTGCTTATCTCGCGGCACGATGTAGGGCGGGTTGGCCACGACCGCGTGGTACTGACCGCCACGCAGCAGACGCTTCAACTCGGGCAGGTTTTCACTCCGATAGGCGTGGTCGCACTCGTCCGAGTCCGCCGGATCACTGGCCAGGGCGAAGTCGAGTTCCTGCTGCCCGGCCGTGTACTTCTTGCCTCCCGCCGCCA
>JBJXEX010000412.1:0-3991 GCA_046156195.1 Planctomycetaceae bacterium
ACCAACGGATCAAAGGCACGGAAAAATTCTGGAGCGAAGAGGGAGGCGAAGCGGTCCTGCAACTCAAAGCGGACACCCTCTGCGACAGCCAACCGCTGACCGCCTTCTGGAGCAACCGCCTCCAAACTCGCACCGGCTTCCACTCCAACGTCCGCTGCCCCCGAACCCCCGCCATCTGAAAATCACAAACCCCGTCGCGCACCCGTCCGTGCCTGACATCCATTCGTCGGGCGGCCGTTCTAATTCCCGAACTGCATCGACGACCGCTTGGACGGTGTGCTCGCGAACCTTGTACTTCCGGCCGATGTCGGCGGGGTAATCGGGATCACTTCGCAACAGCAGTTGATTGCCCAACACCAAAGACAGTGGTGCCGGCGAGCACGTTTCGCAAATCACGCCCGGAATGTTGCCGTCGGTCAACTCGGCGAGTTCGTAATGGACGTGCGGCATCCCCAACAGTTCGCACAAGTGGCAGGCGATCTTCTCGGCCCAATCGTCCCCCGTGCCGCGCTCTTCCGCCTTGAACAGCCAACGCCGCTGGTTGTCGAGGAACCAGAACTTGCGTTTGGTACCCAACCATTCGACCGCTTCAGCGCGTTGTTGATCGACGGCGTGAATCGAAAACATCGGAGAGGACCGGTCCAGTGATGAGTCAATTTCCGAGCACAGATCGAATCAGGTCTTCTGCCAGATAGTCATCGACGCAGTTGTCGAATCGTCCGACAGCGGGATTGATGCCCAGGTCGGCCAGGAGTTTCTGCGGCACTTCGGTCGGCTGGGGGAGAACCAGTTTCACTCGCACCTGAAACGGGAATTTGCCGCTCCAGATTTTGGGGACCAGATTTCGACCGCCGTTGCAGGTGGCCTGCCACAGTCCCAGCAGGCCGCCGATTTCGTAATGGTGCAGCAGGCAGTAGTCGCCCGCCTGGATCTCCAGCGGCCAGGGTTTGTTGGAGCCGAACAGACTCTTTTCCACACAGTCGAGGTACGTGTTGCTGCTGCATTCAAAGATGTATGCCTTGGCTGCGGTCATCATGGCTTCTCGCATTGACAGGTTTTCTGAGCCGCACGACTTTCCCGACCGCTCGCCCCAGCGGAGTTTCGGTGATTGGTGGCAATTCTCACAAACTCACTTTTGGAAACTTGAATTTCACGCCCTCGCGTCCGATAGTGTTTGCGGCTCATCTGCCATGTGTAGAAGGAGTCCCGACGCCGTGCCCGCAAGGGTGCGGCGTCAGCCGTTTCGGGACTTCCAATTGTCCCGTTCTTCTCGCAGTTTCTTGTGTCGATGCTCGGCAGGAGCGCAATAGTTGGCGTCCGTGATTTGCGGGTCTGCTTCCTCCGCTCGCGTGTCTTCCCGTTTTTGGGATGAAATAAGCAAGTCCTTTGTTTTCCACAGGTTTCCGCTTCGTGCGGCTGGGTGCGAGGGTTTGCGCTGAAATGAAAACTCACGCCCAGAATGGAACGTATCGGGAATAACACTTCGCGGTCATGCCTGAGCCTGTCGCGAGTCCAACGCTTCTCTCCGTCGAATTCAGGCATCGCGACACAATGTCGCGATTCGTAACGCGCGACCTCAATCGTTGCTGCATCCCGACACTTTGTCGGGATTTTTGTCGGGACTCAGAGTTGATTGCGAACAGCAAGCCGACCGCCGAACAGCCGTCTGCCGTCACGATCAGACTGCCGGAGTCTAAGGAGTGACGAGCAACGGCAGCGCTTGAAACTCGGCGCGAACCGTCTCGTAGTCGCAGAGGTTGAGAACACGTCCGACGGTTGCCAGCACATGTAATGCTTCGCGAATCGGTTTCTCGTTCTGCAATTCATCGGTGGCGTAAACGAGGATGCCTGATTGTTCGCGGCTGATGACGTTGGCCCCGATCACCTTTTCGAGCATCCATGCGGAGTCATGCACGGTCTTTCGCAATTCCCGTTTGCGTTTTGGAAAGGGCACTCGTTGATAGAGACGCTGCAACGTGCCGTTCCGATAGGCGTGGCTAAATTCAAAGGTCTCGGTCGTGTTTGTGGCGATGGAGCATTCGACGGGATATCGGGAAACGAAATGTGGGTCTCGCGAAAGATCGGTGTCGCCAATCAACCGGTCGCACATTTCGTCCAAGGTCGGATCACGAACCTCGTCTCCGGCTGGTGAATCGACCAAAGTCTGAAACAGATGCTCCGCCAAATCGCTTAAGTCGTCGGCTTCCACTGGATCGAGGAGAAATCCCCATCAGCCAGAACGAAGTTTCCGCGATTCCACGTTTGCAGAGCGGAGAGAAAGTGCGGTGAACTTTGCGGGACACGGTTGCCGTCAGCCATTTCGACTTCTGGCTTCTTGAGTTCCGCTCGCCAGAATTCGATCCATTGTCGAAACGCATTGGCGCTGCCCACGAATGACGGGATGCTGCGACCGTCGATCAAACCGGGCTGACTGATCTTCTCCGCCAGAAACCGTGCTTCGACGCCGTCCGGCGACCAGAGAATGATCCCGACGTTTCGCGGTTCCATCCGCGCCAAATCGGGAATGTATTTGGCGATCAGATACTTCGGGGGATTCATGGGAAGAGGCTCCGCTGTTTGACGCCGCGAAATTCGGTGCGGTGTTGGTCAATGATACGTCGTAGATTGTCTCGCCGGTACTTGAGGGAGACAGTAGGGAACCGCAGCGCCGTTGCACTTCGCAACCGCGCTGATGGAGACGTGCCAACTCCCCGCCACACCGATTCCGATTTGCTGGTCGAACTGAACGATGCGGTACTTTCCGACATTCATGTGATGGCCTCCTCGACGGCGCGCACCCGCAGTTTGCCCGGCAGCATCCCGCTATGAGTGACAGACGAATTCATTGTTGCAATTTTCCCCGGGGATGGCGCGGCTGGGCTGCGGTTTTCGGGAAGCAGATGATCGAGTCCACGCGGTTCCACAGGGAGTATCGAATCTTGGCGTCGATCGTGTCGACCGCTTTGGACTGAGCCTCGGTCGGCATGGTGAACTCGGCGACGAGCCAGTCCGGTTTGTCTTCGCGAGCCGTCACGAGCACGCTGTCGCGATCGTTGGTCAAACCGAGCGCCAAACGACGGAGACTCGCTTCGTCTTCGTCGGTGGTTGACTCGAACTGGATTTCCAAACGGACTTTCATGGGGCGTCCTCCACCAGACGTTCGGCCTCGGCCACGCGAATCTCGCCCGACAGCAGTTTCGGAAGCAGAGCGTCGCGGATCGCGGCGAGCTGCGCGGATTGCCGTACGTTGGTTGTGATTTTGTCGTAGAGCGGAGCGACTTTCGCCGTAAAGCCCGCCATCAGTTCTTTCGGCGGCAACACGACGAGAATTGGGCGGAAGTTCTGTTTGCTGATTTCGGCGAAGGTTGTCCCCGTCGCACGGCTTTCGATTTCAATCATGTTCGATTGGCACCAGTTGAGCATGAAGAAGTTTGAGGCTCGCTCGTTGCACTTGATTGCAATTAAACCCTGATTGATGGCCACCGGAATTGCCGCGATGGCAAGATAACCGACGGGAGCACGAGACGAGAGAAGTAGTGTCCCCATCGGTAACAAGCCAGAAGAAATCTTCGCGACACCTGCATCCGTGATCTTGCGGTCGGTGTTGAGGAGGACCGGCGATTGAAGCGACGAGAAGTCCTTCGGTGTCGTCCAGTGATGCGTGCCGCCTTCCCAGAACCTCGGCTCGGCGGTACTTGGCGTGCCGACGACGACGCATTCGACGACGTCACCGACCGGCTCAACGCGCCACCCCTTCGGAATCTTGCCGAGTTCGGAGTCCTCGAAGCTGTCGGGGAAGAGGGCGGCGGTGGCGGGGGAGAGGGCGGGCGGGGGGAGGCCGTCTCGCTGGGCGCGGACCGGGTCGAAATCGACGAACCAACTCTGGAAGATCGCCCGCGCCAGACCCTCCAGCGTCTCATTCATCCGCCGGTTCAACTCGATCTTGTCGTCCAGCACGCCCAGGATGTTCGCGATCGCTCGCTGCTCGGCG
>JBJXEX010000428.1:0-16735 GCA_046156195.1 Planctomycetaceae bacterium
TGACCGGGTTCGTGGTTGAGCATCCATTCTCATGACCTCCTCCTTGGTAAGAAGAAGTCTGAGAATTACGACGCCAATCACCAACCCGGCTTTCTCAATCCGCACCCCTGCAATCCGGTAGGGTCAGAAATCTTCGTCGGTCAGCAGCCGATTCTGATGGGCGTCGAACCGAACAGCTTCTGCTGGACGAAACAATCGCGATCGAAACGGCGTGGCGTGAGGTGTGCTCCGCGCTGGAGTGGTTCACGCCCGAGGGCGAGCGCAACACCTCAGCGAAGGCTCGGACAAAGCTCGACGAGTGGCTGCCGAAGCTGCACGACGCGAGTGGGAAAAGACCGTGCGACTGCTGCAGCGTCCCGAAAGCCTGACGTTCCTGGACCGCGTGGAAGAGCGGCTCGCGTCACTGAGCCTAACTGCGGACGAGCTTGAGACGGCGCTGCGTGTGGAGTGGCTGCGCCGTCATCCGGGCCTGCTGTCCGGCGAGAGTCCGTCCAGCGGTGCGCGACGCGCGTGGTCGATCGCCACGAGTGTCCGCCTCTCCCGGGACGCCTCCCTGGCGAGCGCGGTGGAGCAGGTCCGCGCGACTTACCGCCAGAGCTGGCGTGCCAGCAGTCTGGTGGAGGGGATCAACAGCGTGGTCCGCATGCAGCAGGCGCGACATCGCCGCCTCACGCCGGGCCTGGTGGATCTGAAGCGTGTCTACTGGAACTGCCGCGAGTTCCGCACCGGCCGACGCCAAGGCCACACGCCGTATGCCCTGCTCGGCATCCCGCTCCCGACCACCGACTGGGGGCAGCTTCTGAACACCGATCCCGAAGAACTCCGCAAACAACTGTCAGACCAATAGTTCCCACCTGGGAAAGTCCCCCGGATCGCACGCGCAAACCGGATGTCTCGTTCATCTCGCGAAGCCGACTGGAACGAGCGCAGTTTCCAAAAGGCCATTGCCACATCGTCCCTGACTTCGTGGCGGAAGTCATTTCCAGAAACGACATGAACTCAGACGTGGAAGAGAAAGTCGTCGAGTACCTTCGCGCGGGAGTGCGATTGGTGTGGGTCGTCGATCCGGTCACGGAATCGGTGCGGGGCCACCGAGCCGACGGCATGGTCTCTGCCCTGCGAGCCGATGACGAGTTGACCGGCGAAGACGTCATTCCCGGTTTCCGCTGCCGAGTGAGCGAACTCTTTCAAGACCCGGCCAAGTAATCGACCGGCACTCAAGCAATGATTCGATGACGCCAGCCAGCAAGAAGCGTTCAGCTCACGAGAATGGAGGCTTTGAATGGCTCTTGATACGCAAGTTGTCGAACTATTGGGACGACAGCGGTTGATGGGCGAACTGCTGCGAGACGGCCTCGAAGTCGCCGTTCCAGCTCGCGACCGAGGCGTGGATTTGATTGCTTTCGCGGACTTACTTCTGGCTTATGTTTGGAATCTCGAAACCCCGCGAGAAGCCGTCACGTTTGCGATGTCTTACGACGAGGCTGTAAGCGTGGCAGAAGAATTGGGTTGGACCAAGACACCGTCATGGAAGAAGGGGGCATACAGCACGAGTGCTCCAAGCAAGAAACCGATTGCACGTCTTGAACGACATAAAATGACCTCCGGACGTTGGTGGCAATTGATAGTGGGACGATAGATGGTGAACCGGTTTCTCCAACGCGATCGTCGTCATTTTCGCGCCAAGCGCAGAGGCTTCAGTCGGTGACGATTCCCAACTCGGCTTTCACGTCGGCAAGGCTTTTGCTCCGGACGTCTTTGACTTGCTGGCGTGCTTGTGCCAACGACGCGATGAAAGCGGGATCGAGTTCTTGCCCCAGCCAATCGAAATCGTCTTCGTCATCCACACCGTCAGGTTCATGAACGATGCCCATGTTTGTCTCCGAAGTATTGCGTCACTAGCCGTGGCGAAGCCGTCACTTGCGGACGCGGATGTTTCCCAGATGCACGTCGGGAAAGTGGATGCCGTAGAGTCGCAAGCTGTCGAGCAATCTTTGAACATCGGGCCAATCGCGACCGAACATCCGCTGCTTCTCGGCCAACCATTCCGGCGAAGCCATTTCGCTGGGAGCTTTGCCCAAGCTCGCCGCCGCGAAGTCGAGAACGAACGGCGGTGCGACCAGTGAAATCTCGATGACCGAATGTTCGTGGTCGTGGTCCAATAACTGAGGAATCGTGAAGCCTTGCAGTTTTTGCAGGCCAAGTTGTGACAGCTTTTGATAGACCGCCAGTTCGCGGTCAAAGAGGTTTGAGTGTCGGAAGAGTTTCACCACGCTGCCCCGATTCGTCTTCCAGACATAGCCTTCCAATCCGTAGCCGATCAACGACTGGGTTTGAATGCGGCGATCTTCGCAGTAGGCTTGTCGGCGTTCATCCAACTCCGCAGGAATCACGAACATGGTTGCTCCCTTTCCCAGCCGCATGTCGAAAATCGCCGAACTTTGGTTGGAATCGAATGGGCAGCGTTATTCGCTGGCTCAGGTTGCTCCTGAATTTGTCATCCTTCAAAGGCCAGCGACGGTTCCATCCGGCCCGGCCATTCTGGTGATTGACATCGAAGGACTAAAGGAAGAAAGCCACATTCGGATCCTGTCCGCGGATCGCATCCGCCCCGAATACATTTCGATCTCTCGAACGTGATTCGCGCCAAACGCGACGGCAATGCCTCGCCTCGACAAATTCTGGTCTCCGGGCTTTGAGCCATTCGGTGTTTCACTACAATCCTCGCCGTTGCGGTCGGGCGAGGATGCTGGCCGCTCTTCTGGCACGGTGGCGTTTGGCGAAGTCTTCGTCGGTGACGAAGCAGCGACGCCCCAGTTTTCTCAGGTGCGATCATGCCTCACGGCAAAGACATCACGACTCGTTGGAATCTGAACGCGCCGATGTCCGACGGCATGTTGGGCCGTTGGGGACTGCTCGGACTGGCTTAGTTTTTCGTCTCACTCACCTAGGATTCGTATCGAAATAATATGCAGCACCAGATTCGATTTGACGGGAAGTTGTTGATTCTGGGTTGTGGAGGCGTGGCTCAATGCACGATCCCGCTCTTGCTCAAGCACATTGACATGCCGGCGGGACGAGTCACGGTCATGGATATGCGGGATCACCGCGAGTTGATCGCGTCGGCGACCGGCAGTGGCGTGAACTTCGTGCAGGAGCGGCTGACGAAGGGGAAGTACCGCGAGCAGCTCGGCCGATATCTGGGGCCGGGGGACATTCTGATTGATCTCGCGTGGAACTTGCAGACGACCGATTTGCTCGACTGGTGCCGTCAGCACGGAGTGCGGTATCTCAACACGTCCGTCGAAGTTTGGGATCCGTATCAAGGGATGTCTCGTCGGCCGATTACCGAGCAGACGCTGTATCACCGGCACATGCAGCTTCGGAAAATGATCGACCGTTGGGGGGACAATCATGGCCCGACCGCGGTGCTCGATCACGGTGCCAATCCCGGACTCGTGTCGCACTTCACCAAGCAAGCGTTGCTGCAAATCTCGCGACGGATCATTGAGGACAAGCCGCGCAATCGCCGAGTCCCCGCGCTACGCCGAGCGATCGAGCGGTTGTCGTTCAACGAATTGGCGATGCTCAGTGGAGTGAAGGTCATTCACATTTCCGAGCGAGACACGCAGACCTCCAACCAGCCCAAATCTGCGGACGAATTCGTCAACACCTGGAGCGTCGAGGGTCTGTACGAAGAAGGGATCGCTCCTGCGGAACTCGGCTGGGGCACACACGAGAAGCGACTCCCTCACGACGCTTGCGAGCACACGCACGGGCCGCGTAACCAAATCTGCTTGGAGCGGCGCGGCATCAACACTTGGGTCCGCTCGTGGTGCCCGTCGGGCGAGATGCGTGGCATGGTCATCCGCCACGGCGAAGCCTTCAGCATCTCCGAACGGCTGACCTGCGTGGACGAGGAAGGGGGAGTCATCTATCGGCCGACGGTCCATTACGCCTACTGCCCGTGCGAGGATGCGATCGGGTCGCTCGATGAGCTTCGCAGCAATGAGTATCAGCGACATCGGCATGAACGAATTCTGCGCAACGAGATCGTCTCCGGCCGAGATGAGATTGGCTGTCTGTTGATGGGCCACGATTACAAGTCGTGGTGGATCGGCAGCCTGTTGGACATTGAAGAGTCGCGAGCGTTGCTCCCCGGTCAGAATCCGACGACGTTGCAAGTCGCGTCGTCGTTGTTGGGGGCGTTGTTCTGGATCATTCGCAATCCCGAAAAGGGAGTGAAGCTGCCCGACGACCTGCCTCATGAAGAGGTGCTCGACATTGCGATGCCGTACCTCGGCCCGTTCGTGTCGCAGCCAGTGGACTGGTCGCCGCGGCTGAATGGTCAACACAACTCGGTGAAAAAGAACAGCCGAACGAACAAGCCGCGCGACAACCGCGACGACCACGAGGACTGGCAATTCGAGCAGTTTTTGATTGCGACGTGACCTGCTTCGTGAGCCGATGGCGCTAGCCACGGGCCACGGTGGGCGACGTTTGACGTGAATCGCCCGACGCTAGTGCGTTCGGCTCAGCGCGATTTAAGCGTCACGCCGGGGCAGACGTAGTGCTGACCGAAGCGGTTGGCGAGGAAGACTTCGAAGTCGATCTGTTCTTGCTTCACGAACCCGGTCGTCGGCAACTGACCGTGAACGTGCAGGTCGAGCACTGCGGAAATCGAAGCGGCGGTGGTGATCTGAATCGCCGACCAAACTTCGTCGCCGTGTTGCTTGTGATAGATCTTGCGAGCGTCCCAAAGCTGCACCATCTGGCCATCGCGCTGGCCGGTCGCCGTGCAAAAGATAACGACGACATCCTGCAACGTGCGCGGGACCGCGTTCTCCAGAATCTCCTTGAGAAGTTGTCGGCGATCGCGGAGCCGCAGTTCATCCAACAGGAACAGCATTCGGTCGCGGTGTCCGAGGTAGCGGATCGTCTTGTAGTTCAACTCGCGCACCCGATCCTGAAACGTCTCGCACAGCGTGCCGAGTCCTCCAGAGGTTGAGAACGCTTCGTACTCGACGCCGTCGATCGAGAGGTGTTCCAGTCCTTCGAGCGGCCAGAACTCTTGTCGCTGTCCCTGATGGATTACGTCGCACGGATTGCAGTACTCGTTGATGAGTCCGTCGGTGGACCAAGTCAGGTTGTACTTCAGCGAGTTGGTCGGGAACTCCGGCAGCGCTCCGACGCGCAGGAAGAGCGAATCGAGCTGCTCGAACTTGTGAGCCAGATGATTCGCGACGATGCCGACGAACCCCGGAGCCAGTCCGCATTGCGGGACAAAGATTTGGCCAGGCCGAGCGGCTCCCGACAACGTGCGGACCACGCGTGTCGTCTCGACATCTTCCGTCAGATCGAAGTAGCTGATTCCCGCGGCCAGCGCGGCGCGAGCGACTCGCGGATTCAGAGCGAACGTCAATGCCGAGATAACCGCGGTCTGACCGCTCATCGCCGCCGTGAGGTCCGCTTCGTTCGCCGCATCGACGACGATCGTTTCGACACCCAGCTTGACCTTCAACCGGTCGAGTGCCACGGCGTCGGTATCGCCCACGCGGACTCGGTAGTCACCCGATTGAGTCAGCAGAGTCGCGATCATCCGCCCGATCGTGCCGGCTCCCAGTAGCAAGACATTGGTCATGTTGGCTCCTTCCGCTTGTAGTGACCGCATTCATGCGGTCGTCTTGAGACTCCATCATTTTCCGGATCGACCCGATGAATCGGGTCACGACGAGCTACGAGACATGCCGCAAGAACGACACGCGGCCGGTCAGCACCCACTCGACGACGAAGATGTTTCCGGATTTGTCGAAGCAGGCATCATGCGGGTGGATGAACTTGCCGTTCGGCCACAACGCTCGATCGACTCGCACCGGAAACTTGCCGTCGCCGAGCACGGTCTTCGTCCATTCGGGGTCGTAGCCCAGATGCGTGATGACCTTGTTGTTCTTGTCGAACAGCGACACGCGAGCGTGCAGGTCGGGAACCAGCAGCACGTCGCCGCGAATGTCGAAGTGAGCCGGGAAGCTGACCGGCGAATTGAGCGCCGCCGCGTCGGAGGTCAGGCCGGGATTGCCGTCGTTGTCCTGCGAGACGAATCCAATGTGCTTGCCATCCAGCGTCAGGTACTGCAAACGTGCATTCGCTCGATCGGCCACAATCAGCGACGGCTGACGGCCCGGTCGGTTATCGAGCCATTGACCGTGCGGTGTCTTGAACTGTCCTGGATCAGAACCAAACCCGCCGAACGTCCGCACCCACTTGGCGTCTTTGTCGTATTGATGAATCCAGTGCGAGCCGTATCCGTCGCCGATGTAGAACCCGCCGTCGGGTGCGAAGGAGATGTTCGTCGGGCTGTAAGGTGTCTTCGGATCGCCGTACTTGCCAGTTTCGAGCAGTCGCTCTTTCTTCCAGACGATCTCACCTTTCAGCGTGGTCTTCGTGACGAGACTCGTTCGCGTTGAGCAGAGATAAAGGAACTCCTCGCTTCCCTCTTTGCGAATGTCGATGCCATGTCCTCCGGTGTGATACTCCTTGCCGAACGAGCGGACGAATTTGCCGCTCGGATCGAAGACGACAATCGCATCCACTGGCTGCGGCGCGTTCGAGCGGTGCGCAATGTAGACGAGTCCCGCTTCATCGACGGCGACACCATGCGTCTCGCCCCATCGAATGTGTTCGGGGACTTCGCCCCAATTCTGCGAGACCACTTCGTATTGAAAGGCTCCGGATCCCAACACAGGAGTCTTCGTCCCGGCTTTGTCGGAAGCATTCAGAATCATCGGGCTAACGCTGGCGGCAGCCGCGACCGCTCCGGCCGCATGTAAGAAATCACGTCGAGAGGTTTCCGTGGAAGCGGACGATTGTCGGCGCGAGGCATCCATGACAGGCCTTATTGGGGGTGAGAGGAATCGCGGCGGACGATAGCCGTGGCCGAAACAGCCAGCAATCGTGATTGCACTGCTCCGAAAATCGTTGAACGGCAAGCCGGAGGCATCATTTCCTCAAACGCTTCCAAGCCTTCGGCGATGTGGTGACAATCACACCGATTGGAGAATGAAATGACCGACGACAACACATTCCGCCTGATGCTGATCTCGATCGTCGCCCTCTTTGGGCCGATCGCCATTTACTACCGCTTGCGGAGCCTGACGGAGGAGATGCTCGATCGGTGGCAAGAGGGAGTGTTGATTCTGTTTGGTCTGCGGTTGAGTGCGGTGTTTTGTTTTGTCGGCGGGGTCGTGTGGATGATCGACTCGCGACGGATGGCCTGGTCTGCGATGCCGATTCCGGTTTGGCTCCGTTGGGTAGGAGTCGTGCTCGCGGGATGTACCGGCCTTTTGGTGTGGTGGACTTTTTACAACCTCGGCAAAAATCTGACGGACACGGTCGTCACGCGAAAGGATTCTTCGTTGGTGATCAGCGGCCCGTATCGCTTCGTCCGGCATCCCTTCTATCTATCGTTCCTGCTGGGCCTCACGGGGGTCAGTTTGGCGATGGCCAATTGGTTCGTCGGGTTGGCGGGCTGCATCCCGTTCGGGTTCATCGTGGCTCGCACCCGAATCGAGGAAGCGAAATTGATCGAGCGGTTTGGCGATGAGTACCGAGACTACATGCTGCGAGTGGGCCGGTTCTTTCCACGAATCAAGTGGTGATCGGGAGGCTGTGAACTCTGCGGAGCCGCGACCGTGAGGGAGCGGTTACGTCAAGGACCGCTCCCTGACGGTCGCGGCTCTAAGAGTTCACAGCCTCGGAGTGCGGCGGTCCTCGGTCAGTCGCGAAGCAAAAACTCCTGCACGCGTTCCAGCGGAAGATTCAGCCATAAGGCGATCTCTTCGGGCGCGAAGCCGGTCCTCAACAGTCGCTGGATCATGTTCCGTTCTTCTGCCGCGATGCGCCGTGTCCGATGTGGCGGAGTAATCGATTCGCGAGCGGGAAGTGAATCCGCGGCCGATGTCTCGTGGGCCGTTTCCACCAGCGGTTCATAGGACCGATCGTCCAACGCGCAGAGTTCTTCCGCTCCGATGACTTGCGGGAAGTCTTGCAGCACCGCTTCCCATTCGGCGATGTCGTCGTCGAGATCATCACCCAAGACGTCGAGAATCTCGCGATATGCCGCCGCGCGAGATTCCGGTGACACCGTCGTCTTCGTCGGAACGGAGTTGCCGCGAACCGTTCCGTTCTGATGGGAAACATTCACCGGGCGTTGTTCGTCAGCCGCGACGACGCGACGACGACGCAAGCCGGCACGCACTTGTTCCGACATGGCAACCAGCAAACCGGCGATCAAACTCGCGCCGGCGATCGCTCCCGCGATAAATAGCGACATTCCGTTGTCCCCCATCCTTGGGTTCGTGTGATTCTTGATTCGTCGTAGGCAGGTTGGCGGTTCTCACATCATTCTGCCCACCCATCATTCTGCTGAAATCCGGACAGCAGAATGATGAGAGGGCAGAATGATGGGAGGCCGCGAAGAAAACTCCCAAATCTTCTCGCAAAAACAAAACTTTCACCGTTTGCGGAGCCGCAGAGAGGCAAGGTTTCAAAAACAAGAAGTCATTGAGGCTCGCCGCCGGAGTGTCAGTAAATTTCGGCGCGTGCGTCTGCCAACGCGCGAACCGTGTTACTTTTTCTTCTTCCTCGGATCACGGTCATCGCTGTGATCATGGTCGTGGCTGTGATCATGGTCGTGGCTGTGATCGTGATCGTGGCTGTGATCGTGATCGTGATCGTGGCTGTGATCGTGGTCGTGGCTGTGATCGTGACTGTGATCGTGGTCGTGATCGCGTTCGCAATCATGGTCATGGTCATGGTCGCGTTCACAATCATGATCGTGATCGTGATCGTGATCGTGGTCGTGATCGTGCTGCTCGAAGACGGCTTCCAGGTGCTCGGCGAAAGCCTGCTCGGCAGTCCGATAGACCTCGCGGATGGGGATGCGGCGTTCGGAAGCGATCTTCGCACAGGACTCGAATTCCGGCGTGAACAGCGGACGTTCTCCGTGTCGCCAGCCCAGCTTGCCGTGCAATTGGCCGATCGGTGTCTCGATGACGCACGATTGCCGAGCACGCTTGGAGCGTTGCATCAGCGAGCGGCGGATGCCGAACGTCGCGGTCTCGGTGAAGATGATGTCTTCCATGCGATCCATGTCGGAGGGTCGGCAGAGGACGCTCAGCAACACGCCGGGACGATTCTTCTTCATCTGAATCGAGGTGGTGAAGACTTCCACCGCTCCCGCCTCGAACAGTTTTTGTTTGGTGTAGCCGATGACCTCCGGCGTGACGTCGTCCAGGTTCGTTTCGAGTTGGATGACCTCATCGGACTCCGGCAGCGTCGTGCTCTCACCGACGAAGAGTCGCAGCAGGTTGGCTCTGTCGGGGAAGTCGCGTCCGCCGGCTCCGTAGCCGATGGCCTCGACGGTCATCGCTGGCAGGGCCGAGTATCTTGTGACGAGTGCTCTCAGAATTGCGGCACCGGTCGGAGTGGTCAGTTCGGCTTCAATCGGCAGATCGACCAGCGGGATGCCCTTGAGCAACTCGGCCGTGCCGGGAGCGGGAATCGGGCAGATGCCGTGAGCGATCTCGATCCGCCCGCGTCCCGTCGGCACCGGGCTGGAGATCACTTCATCGACGCCGAGCAGATCAAATCCAATCGCCGCGCCGACGATGTCCACAATCGAGTCGATCGCGCCGACCTCATGGAAATGAATCTTGTCGAGCGTTGTCCCATGCACGCGAGCCTCGGCCTCGGCGATGTGCTGGAAGATTTTCAGAGCAAGCTTCTTTTGCGATTTGGTCAGCTCTTCGGCCCCGTTGATCAGTTTGGTGATGTCGGCGAGGTGGCGGTGAGCGTGTTGTTCCGGGTGCTCGACTTCAATCTGCAACGCTCGGAAGCCCCCTTTGACGACGGTTTCGACATGTAGTTCGACATCCGGCAGGCCGAGCGAATCAATGCCTCGCACGATCGTTTCGAGGTCCGCACCGGCGTCGATCAGCGCCGCCAAAGTCATGTCGCCACTAATCCCGCAAACGCAGTCGAGGTACGCAATCCGCACGGTGCAATCCTTATGGTCAAAGGCCAATCTGAGAGGGGGGCGGAGTCTAGTGGTGCTCTGAAAAGCGACCAATGGCAAACTCGTAGAACCCGCCGCCCATGATTGCGCCGGCGATCGGCGCGACGATGTAAACAGTTAGCCAACTCAGAGAGTCTTGGCCGGGCAAGGCGACACTTCCCCAACCGGCCAGCGAGGCAAAGACTCGCGGCCCGAAGTCACGCGCGGGATTGAAGCACGCTTGAGTCAGCGGCGCGATCACCGAGATCAATGCCGCTACCGTCAGGCCAATGAAGATCGGAGCCTGCCCGACCGCCGGCTGACCACGATTGCGTTCGTCCGTCAGCGCGAACACCACGAAACTTAAGATGAGCGTACCGATCAACTCGGCGGCGAACGCCAGCGACGGAGACGAACGCTGCTGCAACTCGTCATGTTTTTCGGGCCAGTACGGCTCGCTGCCCGCAGCGAGTCCACCTGGATTCGGGAAGTATTCGCCGTAACACATCGCGGTGACGACGCTCCCTGGCTGGCCGCGCTGGACGTTCTTCTCTCGCTCCTTCGCGGCGAGTTGCCCGTGGAAGATGACGAACAGCACCCCCGCAGCCAGCATCGCTCCTGCCAATTGCCCGGCGATGAACGGCAGCACGCGAGCTTTCGGAAAGCCTCGCCACACCGCGAATGCCAACGTCATCGCCGGGTTGATGTGTGCTCCGCTGATCCCACCCACCGAGTAAATCGCCAACATGATCGCCACGCCCCAGACGATCGCCACCTGCCACAAGCCTTGCTGAGCTCCCGTCAGCACCGCGGCATGAACGGCACCCAAACCAAAGAACACCAACAGAAACGTGCCGATCACTTCGGCAACGACCTGACGCACCATCGAGTGATCGGTATCGGGGCGAGAAGCGGCTTCTTGTGAAGGCATGTGGAAACTCTCAGCAAGGGAGGATGCGACATTCGGATTGGGATGCTCGCTCTTCTAATGCCTTCGGAAAGATGGCTCCAGGCAGACCGTGGACACGCCCATCGTCGCGGATTGACGCTTCGGGATTGACCGTTTTTGGAGCGCGACATATACGCCCCACCCTTCGGCTGGCGGGAAGCTGGCCTCGGCGACAGGGATGTCATGAAGCTGGCGACGACGACGACTGGAGTCTCGAACAATCTTGCGCCCCCGTCGCGCGCACGCGAGAAATCTCCCGACGTCAATCGCTGGGTCGCCATGCTCGATGCGGAACTGCGAGCCGAAGACACGCCGACGGAAATGACACCAGAGACAATCGAAGTCACGTTCGAGTTTGGACGCTGCACACTCGACCTCAATACAGAGCCGCTGACAGCGGGTGCGTCACTGCGGCTCGATCAACGGGCCGACGAACCGCTCGATGTCCTGGCCGACGGTCGTCCCATCGCGCGCGGCGAGTTAGTCGTCATCGACGGCCAACTCGGAGTGCGAATCGTCGAACTGCTCTTGTTGCTAGTCGCCTGGTTCGCATTCGGGATCCCCAACACCTTCGCCGACGAACGCCCGCGAGAACGCACCGCTTCGACTTTGTTCGACAACGATCCGCCAAACTTCTTGGAAGTACCGTTCAGCTCCACGCGCGATCGCAGCCACCTCGCCGAGTCAGACGACGTTCGACCGAGCACCACACACCGCTCCGCATTGAAAGAGTCCATCTCAACGCCGTTGACGCCACGTTCGACGAAGCCCGACAGCGGCGAAACGACACCGAATCGGCCCGGTTGGTCAGCCACCGTCTGGCCGCTCTTGTTCGTCGTCGGCTTGATCGTGGTCGGAGCGAGATGGTTGAAGTCACGCTCGCCAGACACCCCACGCGGATTGCCCAGCGAAGTGTTTGAGGTGCTCGGCCGCAAAACGATCGACCCGCGCACGTCCGTCGTCGTGGCTCGCTGCGGCTCGCGGTTGCTCATTTTGAATCTGTCACCGCAGGGACTGAGCACCCTCGCAGAGATCACCGACCCCGTCGAAATCGATTGCCTCGCCGGACTCTGCCGAGCGACCCAGCGAGAACAACCGCTCGCGGAAACATTCCGTTCGTTGTTGCAGAAGCCGACCGGTCCAAAACCCGCCTCAACCGCGCCGTCACTCGAAGAGCGTCTGGCCGCGCGGCAAACGATGGCGAGTCCAACCTCCCCTACTCACGAGGCTCGATCATGAACTGTTTCTCGATGACGCCGGCCGAAAGCCGATCACCAACTCCGGCCGAAAGCCGATCGCCGAAAGCCGATCGCCGTAATACCGTTTTTGAACGAGCACGCCCCACGCCACGAATCTTGATTCAAGTCTGGATGTGCCTCACCGCGCTCGCTCAATCTCGTTCCCACGCTCCGCGTCGCGATCGCCCTCGCTCACGCTTCGGGTTCATTGCCCTAATCCTGTCCGGCCTGCTGGCAATCACGCAATCAACAACGCTCGCCGCGGAAGGCTCACCGCTGGAACCAAGCAACTTGGTCTCACCGCAAACGCTGACTTCGTCCCTGCCGTGGTTGATTGGCGCGACCGTCTTAAGTGTGGTGCCCGCCGTCCTGCTGATGAGCACCTGCTTTGTTCGCTTCTCGATCGTGCTGGGACTGCTGCGACAAGCACTCGGGACGCCACAAGTCATCCCCAATCAAGTCCTCATGGCCTTGAGCATGTTCTTGACCTTCACTGTCATGGCTCCCGTCTGGCAAGAGTCCTACGAAACCGGTTGGAAGCCCTACGCCCAATCGGCCAAGGGGGCGACGGCCGCAACCTTTGAAGAGACGCTGCCGAAATTGCTCGCTCCGATTCGACGCTTCATGTGCCGCCAGATCGAAGCGTCCGGCAACTCCGACGGCGTCTGGATGCTGCTCGACCTGCAACGCCAGCGCGCCGGCGAAACCGACGCCCCCGAACCTCAAAGCTATGACGACGTCCCGACCACCGTCCTGCTCCCAGCCTTCTTGCTCAGCGAATTGAAAATCGGCTTCCTGATCGGCTTCCAATTGTTCCTTCCGTTCCTTGTCATCGACTTCGTGATCGCCTCGGTGCTCACTGCCCTCGGCCTAACCACGCTGACTCCATCGACTGTCGCCCTGCCCTTCAAACTTCTGCTGTTCGTGCTCATCGACGGCTGGTTCCTCACCGTCGGCATGTTGCTCGCCAGCGTTTCGTAGATTTTTGATTTTTGATTTCCGATTGGCATGACCCGCCCCACTTTGCTGCCAGCCGATCAAAAATCAAAAATCAAAAATCAAAAATCAAAATGACCCCCGACCAAGCCTCCGAACTCACCCGCTCCTCGCTCTGGCTGGCGCTGCAACTCGCCGGTCCCTTGCTGGCGGTGTGCCTGTTGGTCGGCTTGATCGTCAGCGTGTTTCAAGCCGCGACTCAACTGACCGATCAAACGCTGAGCTTCGTCCCGAAACTCTTCGCGGTCGTCATCGCGGGTGCCGCACTACTCCCCTGGATGGCCTCGCGACTGACCGAGTTCTCACGCTTGCTGATCGAAAACATTCCGCACGGTGGATGATGTCATGCCGCAACTCACCGTCGCCGACGTCAGTCTGCTGCTGTCGCCGTGGACCGCGCAACTCGTCACGTTCGCGCTGGTGTTGTCACGAGTCGGTGGCCTGCTGTCCGTCGGCCCGCTGCTCGGCCGAGCCATCCTGCCGTGGCCCATTCGCGTTGGATTGGCCGTCGTGCTGTCGCTGCTGCTCGTGCCGCTTGTTGGCTCGTCAAAGTGTACAACCTTCGAGAAGACGACGTTCGTGCCCGCAGTCGCAACCGAGTTCAGCAAGGGATTCCTACTCGGCTGCGGTTCGCTGCTGATTCTGTGGGTCTTGCCACTAGCCGGCCGATTGCTCGACCAACAACACGCCCTGCCGTCGGATGATGACGACGACGATCCACTGGCCGGCTCCCCCATCACCCGCTGGCTCACTCTCTGGGGCACGACGGCCTTCCTGCTCTGCTCACCAATCAATGGACACCTCCAAGCCGTGCGAGTCCTCGCCGACAGCTTTCACGCCAGCCCAATCGGTTCGACAACCGGACTGCTCGACGCAAACGTCGCCGCGCAGCTTCTGCAACAGTCCAGCCAATTAGCGCTGCTGTTGATCGCGCCCGCCCTGGCAACATTGGCACTAATCAACCTCGCACTCGGCTTGCTCGGAGCGGCCGGACTGCAAGGCGTTCCGATCACACTCGGCAATACGGCACGCTCCCTCGCGGCTGTCGTCGTGCTGACTCTGAACTTATCCGGCATCCAGCAAACAGTCGCCGATTACGTCCGCGACGGAATCACGATCGCAACCGATGTCGCCCCGTCTCATTGATTCCCCTGAGTCCTCCGCATGGCGTTATTCGACGATGACAACGACTCCCGCACCGAACGCCCCACCGAGCGTCGCCGCCGACAAGCTCGTGAGAACGGCATGGTCGCGCGCAGCACAGAGCTGCTGACAGCCGCACGCGTGCTATCGATCTGGATCGTTCTAGGCTGGTGGTTTGCAAGTTTTGCCAACGCCGCCAGCTCATGGCTGCAAGCCACATTCCGTCACGTCGACGAGCTGCCGCAATCAGCCGACATGCTCAGCCAACTTCGTGAACAGTCTTGGCGATTCCTCGCAACAGCCAGTTGGCCGTTATTGATCGCGACCGCCGCGATCCTCATCGCCCACTTCCTGCAAGTCGGCTGGCTCTGGCGCTGGGGCAACCTCGCTCCACATGCCACCCGCTTATCTCCGCTGTCGGGACTACAACGCCTGTGTTCCTCGGCAACGGCCGGACGCGCCCTGGGAATGTTGCTGAAGCTAACTCTCATGGCCGGTGTGAGCACGATGATCATCACTCGATTCTTGCTCAACGCCGAATGGGGTTCCCTCACGGACCTTCCCGGCCGATTCACGGGCTTGGCCTCGACCGCCTTGCCGCTCGTCTCACAAGTCGCCTTCGCGCTGCTGGCCTTCGGAGTCATGGATTACGGCTGGCAGCGCTGGCGATTCGAACGATCGTTGCGAATGACTCGCGAAGAGGTCCGCGAAGAACTCAAAGAAGTCGAAGCTGATCCGCGCCTGAAGAACCAACGCCACGCACTTGCCCACCAGGTTCCCGATTCGCGCCCCGCAAATTCGGTCCACGAAACCGACCAGAGCCGCTGATCGTCGCGAGTCCAAAGCAGTTACCTGAGGCGCTTGTAATTCAAGACTTTCGGAGCGATAACTCCGCCCGCGATCAGCCAGTCAAACCGACAAAGCAGAGTCGAACTTACCTCGCTGATACGATTACGGGCTGTAGCGCAGTCTGGCTAGCGCGCTTGCTTGGGGTGCAAGAGGTCGTGGGTTCAAATCCCGCCAGCCCGATTAGACACAACTGGAAGATACTGAAACGAGTTACGTTACCTGCCGACGTTCGGCAGTGCGGTGAAAAACCTGTTTGAATCGTGGAATTGTTCCACGAAACGAAAAGGAACCGCACATGCCACGTCCAAAGAACACAATTCCCAGCTACTTACGGCATCGGCAATCAGGCCAAGCTCGTGCCAAAATCAACGGGCGAGAGTTTCTTCTCGGCCAGTACGGCTCCGAGGAAAGCCGCATCCGATACGCCGAACTCGTTGCCAAGTTCGCTTCGGGAGTTCTGGTCGATCCACTCGCCGCCAGTTCCAATCGTGGAATGAATCGTGGAACGGTCCAAACGGACTCCGATCCCGGCCCCAGCATCGCCGAACTGATCGTCGCGTTCCTGGAATTCTCCAAGACGCACTACGTCAAGAACGG
Organism: Planctomycetaceae bacterium; assembly: GCA_046156195.1. GTDB lineage: Bacteria > Planctomycetota > Planctomycetia > Planctomycetales > Planctomycetaceae > SXKJ01. The sequence continues at coordinate 15,824 of JBJXEX010000428.1, forward strand.
TGAGCCAACCTCCGAGCAGCATTGCATCCGGGCTTCTGTGAAACCGCTCCGAGAGTTGTTCGGACTGACTCCCGCCAAGGATTTTGGACCGCTGGCGTTGAAGGCGGTCAGAGCGAAGATGGTCGAATCAGGTTTGGCTCGAAACACCATCAACAGCAACATCGGCAAACTCCGCCGCATGTTTCGATTCGCTGTTGCGAACGAGATGATTGACGTGTCGGTCCTGCAACGGTTGGAAACCGTCTCCCCGCTCTTGGCCGGACGCTCCGAGGCTCGTGAGACCACGCCTCGACACGCGCTTGACCAAGCGGACATCGACGCCGTTAAAAAGCATGTCCGTCCGCTGGTCCGCGACCTGATTGACCTGCAACTGCTGACCGGGTCAAGGAGTGGTGAATTGCTGATGCTGACCACGTCGATGATCGACCGAACGGGCGCGGTTTGGTCCGCCAAGCTGGCTGATCACAAATGCCAGCACAAGGGCAAATCGAGAACGCTGCACTTTGGACCGAAGTCCCAACTGGTCCTCTCCAAGTACCTGTCGGCCGATCCTGACAAACCGTTGTTTGCAATGACTCGGTGTGCCTACTGCCGAGCGATCACGCGCGGATGCGAGAAGGCGTTTGAGATGCCGGAGAACCTCAAAACGATTTCCAAGAAACTCTCGGCCAGTAAACAGTCAGAGCATCGTCGCCTTGCCGCTGAATGGCGAGCGGAACACTGCTGGTCCCCGCATTGGTTGAGACACTCGGCGGGGACGAGGATTCGCGAACAACTCGGAATTGAGAATGTCCAATCGCTGCTCGGTCATTCGACCGCTGAAATGAGCAGGCACTACAGCAGTCAAATGGACTCGCTCGCGGCATCAACGGCGGCAGCCTGCGGCTGAGAGATTACACTGGCACACGACGC
>JBJXEX010000435.1:0-4337 GCA_046156195.1 Planctomycetaceae bacterium
GGGGGAGTCAAGGTGCGAGTCAGAACTGTTTTTCTCCCCCTCTCCCCCTCTCCCTCTCCCCCCCTCTCCGAAGCGATACGCCTCGCTCGTCACGATCAACCGGTGCATCGCCTTCATCGACCAGCCGCTCTCCATGAATTGGACGGCAAGCCAGTCGAGCAATTCGGGATGAGTCGGCAGTTCGCCGCGTGTACCGAAGTCGTTGGGAGTCTTCACGAGTCCGACTCCAAAGTGATGTTTCCAGATCCGATTGACCATGACTCGCGCGGTCAGCGGGTTGTCGCGCGATGTCAGCCACTCGGCGAGTTGCAAACGTCCGCTGCCCGAATCGGGCGGGACGACTTGTCCGCCGAGCAGGGTCAGGAAGCGACGCGGCACGACATCGCCGAGCGATTTCGGATCGCCGCGCAGATGAATCTTCGTGTCGTGCGGGTGACCTTCGGCGACGGCATACGCGAGTTCGACTTTCGGACTCGTTGCGAGCAACTCGGTGCGCTGTCGATTGAGTTCCGCGAGTTTCGGTGCGGCTTCAATTGGCTTCGACAATAACTCTGCGACGTTGCCGCTGATCTGTTCAAGCCGCCAGCCGACGCCGTCTCCGCCCCCTTTGTGAGCATCGGCGACTCGGCCGCTGATGCGCGCCGTGCCGTCGATCGGGCTGAGCCAACCCAGTGAGACCGGGCCGTTGGGAGCGGGATGTACATAAAGCGTCTTCGGCGGCAAGGTCGCCCAGACGTTGATCGGCGAGTCAGTCGAGTTCACCCACGCAGTCACCCAACTCGTCGGGGCGTCGGACGATCTCCAGAAGTGCATCCCGACGTTCTTCTCGTAGTCGCGAATCGGTTCGCGCAGCAGCGCCGGCCCGTTGCGAGCATCGAAGAAGAACCAGGTGGCCTCGTGGCCGTAACGATCCGCGTGCGGATTCCCGGCCAGGAAATCGTCTACGACGTCGCGCGTCACATTCCAGCGTCGGGCCGCTCCACCGATCTCGGTGAGATCCCATTCGATCAACGTGCTGTCCGCGCCGTGGTTGGCTCGCGGCAGAATCACCAAGTGCAGCATCTCACCGCGCTTGATCTCGATGTGATCGAGTTCGTCGGCACCCGAACCGGACGTTAGCGCGTTCCGGCTGATTTTGGATTCGCCGCCGTCGTCGAATTCTCCTTGGGCCAGTACGCGGACGTTCTTCGCGAAGACCTCTTTCAACTGCTGCTGATTGGCGGCGAGTCCGTCGTTGAGCGATTTCAGTTCGGCCTCGATCTTCGCCAATCGTTCTTGATGCGGTTTGATCGAGCGTTCGATCTCGGCCGGAGAGAGCAGCGGGACCATGTCGCGCGGAGCTTTCACCTTCTCACAGCCGGGGAACGGATAACGGGTGCTCTCGAAGATTCCGTACAGCGCGTAGTAATCGGCGGCCGAGATCGGATCGTACTTGTGATCGTGACACCTCGCGCAGGCGATACTCAGACCCAGCACGCTCTTGCCGAGCACATCGACCGTGTCGTCGATCGTCAGAAAGTGATCGGCGTCGAGATCAAATCCGAATCGCCTCGCGATGCTGAGATAGCCGGTCGCGGTGATGAGTTCGGCGTACCGCTCGTCATGCGCTCGGCGCGGGTCTCCTGACCCCGCCGTTGATTCGACCGCAGGTCTCCCGAAGGTGCCAGAGCGTTCGGAGGTTTCTGGACGTTCGGGGAGACCTGCGGTCGGCGGAGCGGCGGGGTCAGGAGACCCGCGCCGAGCGCGTTCAATGGCCATCAAGTCCCCGGCGATCTGTTCGCGCAGGAACTCGTCATACGGCTTGTCGCTGTTGAAGGCGTTGATGACGTAGTTGCGATATCGCCAAGCGTGCGGAGCCGGGAAGTCAGCGGTCTCGCCGGCGGTGTCCGCGTAGCGCACGACGTCGAGCCAATGCCTCGCCCACTTCTCGCCGTAATGCGGCGAGGCGAGCAACCGATCGACAACATGCTCGAACGCGGCGGGAGATTCGTCGGCGAGAAATTCGGCGACCTCGTCAGGTTTCGGTGGCAAGCCAAGCAGATCGAAGGTGACTCGGCGAATCAGCGTCCGCTTGTCGGCTCGCATCGACTGCTCATCATGCGCTCGGCGCGGGTCTCCTGACCCCGCCGCCGGTTCGACCGTAGGTCTCCCTAAGTTGCCAGAGCGTGCGGAGTTTTCTGGACGTTCGCGGAGACCTACGGTCGAGGGAGCGGCGGGGTCAGGAGACCCGCGCCGAGCGGCGCTCAAGAAGCGATCAATCGGATGTGCGGCACTTGTCGCTCCGCGCGGCGTGATCGCCTTCGGAGCGACGAACGCCCAATGTTGTTCCGAGCGAAATGCCTCAACCTTCGCCGGCCATTTCGCGCCGGCTTTGATCCACGACTCGAAGTCCGCGACGACCGTTGGCGGCAACGGCTTGTCCGGCGGCATGGCCGAGACACCTTCCTCGCGGCGAATCGCTTTGAGCAGCAAGCTCTCGCTCGGCTGACCGGCGATGAGAGCGGGACCGGTCTCGCCTCCTTTGAGCAACGCCTCGGCGGAATCGACTCGCAACTTTCCGTTCGTCTTCTGGCCGCCGTGACAACGAAAGCAGGTCTCGGCGAGCACCGGGCGAATCTTCTTCTCGAAGAACGCTTCATCGACTTCGTCCGCGAACAGCCCACTCCCAGTCAGCAGGCTCAGTCCCAATCCGAACAGGCAACGGATGACAAAGGAATTCCAATTCATGCGGACCTCTGAGTGGCTAGACGAGAGGCGGCTTAGAACTCGTCGCCCCAATCCACTTCTTCATCTTCTTCTTCCCTCGAAACGCCTCGCTGGAGGGGGGCGGGTTCATGGTCTCGCTCGCCGGTCGAGCGGCGTTCGTTGGCTTGCTCGCGCTGGCGGAGGTAGAGCCGGATCGGCACCTCGTGGAACGGCAGCTCTTCTCGCATCACGCCGAGCAAGTACCGTTGCCACGAGTTATCGAACAACGTCGGGTTGTTGCACTTCAAGACAATGGTTGGCGGTTCGGTGGCGACTTGGGTGGCGAAGTAAATCTTCGGCGTCTGATTGCGGCGGACGGGGGGACGATTGCGATAGACGGCGGCTCGGATCACGCGGTTGATCTCACCCGTCGAGACGCGCGTGCGAGCTTGCTTGAAGATGCTCTGAGCGAGGTTCACCAGCTTGTGGACGTTCTTGCCAGTCTTCGCCGTGAGGAACGCCATCGGAGCGAATCGCAGCGAGGCGAATTGGTTGCCGAGGTATTCGCCCCAGCGCTCCATGTTCATGTCTTCTTCTTTGGCCAAGTCCCACTTGTTGATGACGAAGATCACTGGCTTGTGCTGCGTGACGATCTCGTCAACGAGTTGCTTATCGACGCGTGAGACGGTCTCAGTGGCGTCGAAGAACATGAAGACGACGTCGGCTCGACGGATGCTCTTTTGGGCGCGGACCATGCCATAGAACTCGACGTCGTTGGCGAGACTCTTCTTCTTGCGGACGCCAGGCGTGTCGATGGCCAGCAGTCGCAGGCCGTCGATCTCAAACCGAACGTCGATGCTGTCGCGAGTCGTGCCGGGAATCTCGGAGACGATGCAGCGTTCTTCCTCGGCGAGCGCGTTGATAAACGTGCTCTTGCCGACGTTGCGGCGTCCGACGATCGCGAACTTCAGTTCGGGATCAGACGCGAGTGACGCGCCGTCTTCCGCTTCGTGCTCGGCCGCCGGCGGGAGGTTTTCGAGGATCGCCGCCACGAGTTCATCCCGATTGCGATTGCCGATGACGCTGGTCGTGACCGTCGGCCCGTTCAACATGCGGTAGAACTGCGGGACTTCCTCTTCCGTTCTCGGCGAGTCGCATTTGTTGACGACCAGCAGCTTGGGTTTGTTGATCAGCCGCAGTCGATCGGCGACGACTTGATCGAGCGGCACCGGCCCATCCTTGCCATCGACGACAAACAGGATCAGGTCCGCTCGGTCGATGCCGATTTGGATCTGGCGTTCGACGTCCTCGGAGAGATCGTCGCGGTCCACGATGCCGATGCCGCCGGTGTCGATCAGCTCGAAGTAGCGGTCCCCCTCGAACATCAAGTAGGAGACGCGGTCGCGAGTCACTCCCGGCGTCGGGTCCACCACGGAGACAAACTTGTGAGCGAGCCAATTGAGGATCGAACTCTTGCCGACATTCGGCCGGCCAATGATGGCCACTTGCGGGACTGGCATGGATAAGAATCACAAAAATCGAGAGGCGGTGATTTGCAGGGGGGCGGAGTCTATCGGCTGACCGTGCGACTGACGACGCTGGCCCCCATTCGTCGTCTCCCTGCATTCGTCGGGCGAATTATTCAGATCCCG
>JBJXEX010000437.1:0-55371 GCA_046156195.1 Planctomycetaceae bacterium
GGCAAACCGGGTTGGCAACATGGTCCCCTCCCGGAACCGCACCGGGCAGCTCATCGGGAGTGACCTCGTTCTTCGACAACTTGGTGACAGCCGGCTTGAGTCCCACGCGCTGGCACCGTTGGCTCTATGCGGGCGATCCAGAGTTCCGCGCTGGCAGTGATCGAGGGTGCCGACTTGCACACGCAGCTCATGACTCAGCAACGGGATCGTGATCGCGCCGAACTGGCGGGGAACGGCGTGGCGAATCCCGGCTGGCAAACCCAACTCATGAAAGGTATTCGCGACAACGCTGGCAACGTCCTCATGGCCGCGAAGTACCTCTCCGGCCCGATGGACGAAACGGCGCTCAAGACTCTGGCCGACAGTCTCATGGCCCAGGCTCGACAGAGAGCGGTCAAGGCGATCATGGACTACGCGATCAATACGATTCGCGACTACAACGATCAGCGGCTCGAAGAACTGGCGGACTACATCGAAGACCCGATCGGCGAATTCAATGTGGCTCAGCATGCGGAACTCGCCAAGGAAGAGGCTTTCCTGCTCAGAATCGAAAACGACGTGATCGATTTTTTCGGAGCCAATTCCGATCTGGACACGATCTCGAATATCACCACCTTTCTGAACAATTTGGAAACGGACCTCCTCAATGAGCAAACCCGGCTGGCGACCTTGCCGCCGCTCGTCACAGGCTTTGTGGCGTTGGGGCCTCCTGTGGTTCCGATTGGCATGGCCAATCAGCAGGCGGCCATCAAAGCGTTGTTGATCCTGATTCCCAAAATCTGAGATGCGATCCCCGCATTGGCCTTCGCGACCGACATCGTCCGTTTTTCCAAGGAACAGTTGGAAGCCGCACAAATCCAAGCGGAGCAGGAAGCCGCAGCCGAAGCGCAAATGCAAAACGACAACGACACCGTCGATAAGGACAAACTTCGCGAAATCGTCTTGAGGCGTGACATTGACTTTGATGAGAGGAATGGCACGTTGATTTATGGAAAGCCACAGAACACGAATCCCAAGGTCCAAGCAGATGATGTCAACCCACATGCCGTGGCCGTGAAACTCAAAGCCGACGAATTGGTCAACTCAGGCGACTACGAACTCGTCGCCATGAATTTGTCATGGCGCACCGCCACCGGCCGACGTGCCACCTCTTCAGGCCGCCCCGACATAATCGCGGTCAAAAAGGACGGCTCGGTTCTCGGAATCGAATTTCGCTCGCCGAGCCAAGATGCGGACGTCTTGAAGACGAAATTGGAGGGTGAACTAGATTCATTCTCGGACGCTCCCGCAAATCGCCGGCTGGAAGTCTACGATTTGAGCAATGTTCTTGAACGCCAGAGGAACCTATAAAATGGTGTATGATGAAACTCCTTGGTACTCGGCAATGGCGTTTTACGGCTTTGACGTCAGTCGCTGTCCTGTAAACCGTTTATATGAACTTGCCATGCAACTTTGCGGTGAAGCGGAGCAACAGCCCGTATTTCTTAACGGCAGAAGCAACGGAAAACGTGGTTGGTTTTTGCCGTTTGAATCTGGTCATCGTCGCCTTGCTAAACACGGTCTGGAGCAAATCGAAGCCTTTTGGATCGTTTGTAGCGATGTGGTGAATGTTGCAGTGAATCCATTTGCGCCAGCGGCGTTTGAGTATTCGCCTAACTTTGATCCAGTTTACAATCAGGTACGATCCAAAGTCGTTTTTTGCACGTTGAAGTCTGACCCTGTTTGGCTGGAGTCAGTAGCGCGTCGCATCTGCGATCTCATTGATCCGATGTATGGCTACTGCTTCCGGAATTCAACAATCCCCGATCCACGAGGGTACGCGTCGGGTGGGGATCACAGACTTCATTTGGATGATCTTCCTCCGCGCGAAATGTGGCTCGATACCTATCGGTACGGAATTTACGCGTTGGGTTATTTCCGTGGCGTTTACGAAAGCAGTTTTTTGTCACCCGCGCATCTCGAACAGACGGTGGACGGAGTGCCGTTCGATCATTGGGTCGCTGGCGATTCGCGACGCGGTGTGCTGTCGCCATTCACCGATCGCCTGACACTATGGGAACTCGAGTCAGAAGCCATTCCAGAGGTCCGAGAGGAATTGCACGCCGCCCAACTTCTGCTTTGGAAAGACAACAAGCGTGCGAGGGATATACGCAAAATCTTGTTTCAAGCAGAGGTTGAGCGACAAGCCAAACGGAAACCGAATCGCCAGAAGTTGCTGGCGTTGCTGCGGACGCTTGAAGAGCGTTACGGCGAGGAAGGGGCGGAGTCGCCGGTGGTCACGATCGACGAATTCTTCCCAGGGAACACCGTCGATCAATCAATTGCGGCGAATCTTTCGCCGCATCCGGGACTCAAAGTTTTTCGCGATGTGCTGAAACGGATTCGCGGCAAGGAGACGGTGCAGGATGTGTTGATCGTGATCGGCGATAGTCCGATGCTCCCCGAAACGGACGACGGCGATTTCGAGGACGACGATTGGCCCTACAGCGATGAGGTCTATGTGCTGACCTCGTCATCCCCGGCCGAGGTGGAGAAATGGACCGCCAAGCTCCAGCCAGACACCGTCTCGCTGACTCACTGGCGAAATAACCAACCTCCCAAGGGTGCTCCGGATCTCCAGCCCGGAATGCAACTCATCCGCCTGTGGTGGGACTGAACCAGGAATGCGGGGTCGGGTGTGCGGAGTTCAACTCAGGTCCACGCAGCCGGGGGTGATGATCTTTTCCAGCGAGTGGAGGTGCCAACGCAACGGCATCCAATGCACTGCTTGATTGCGGAGCCAGCACGCGAGCGGATGATGCCATTGAATCGCGCCGCCCATGTTCCAGGATTGCCGGATGATGCGAGCCGTCCGCGTTTGCCGCTCGCGTTCGTAGGATCGCAGAGCGGACTCGCCGCCACGCAGGCGAGCGGCCAGGACATACGCGCTCTCGATGGCGAGGCAGGCTCCTTGGCCAAGCGTGGGGGTCGCGGTGCCGAACCAGAAGACTCTTCCTCCGCCGATGGGAATCAAGCCAAACTGCGAACCGCGACCATAAGTCCAAATCGACTGGCCGGTCGGCAAGTCGGGTGCGCGGATGTCCGCCACGCCGCGCCATCCGACGTAGCCGCAATACAGCAGCCGATCGCCGAGTGCTAACTCACGCACGCGCGAATGAATGCCGATCTTCTCCGAATGAGCGGCCTGCGGATGAATCGACAACCGCAACGCATCGGGAAAGTAGTTCGAGATCAATCGACTCCAAGCATTGCTGCGACGGATGACTTGGATGCCGTTGAACAATTGCCGATGCGGCTCGAACTGCCGAGTTCGCTCTTCGAGCAATTCGCGCGACTCCGCGTATTGCTCGGTCAGCCACTGACGAGTCGCCGCGAAGTCCGCTCCGGGGCGAATGTCGTCCAAGTCAAACACTTCGATCGACGTCAGGCCGAGCTGCCGAATCATCTCGATCAGCCGCGCGCGATGTGGTTGAGCCAATGCCAACTTGGCTCGCAAGATGGTGTGAAATCTTGTCTGCATCGTCCCGGCGGGCAGGCAGCCGACTTCCGCTTCCAGTTCGTTCGCCAAGGCCTCGTACAGCCGCAAGACGAATCCTTCTTTGCGGGGGAAGTGACGAAACAACTCGTCCGCGGCACAGCCGGCCGCGAGGGCGATGTCGTTGAGTGTCACATTCGGATATCCCCGTTCGCGAAACAACAACGACGCGATTTCAAACAGTCGTTCGGCCGCTGCGCTGTTGGGCATGTCTTGTCTCGTGGATCTCTGTGTGAAACGAAAAATGGACTTTGTTTCTGCTCTCATATCATTCTGCCCACTCATCATTCTGGTGTCCGAGTTTTCGCAGAATGATGTGTGGGCAGAATGATGTGGGATGGAATGGCATCTTCCCAACCGAAACTCGGAATGTTGACAGCCATCGAGAGGAACGCCACAAGGCAGAGCATGTCAGGCAATCACTCACCAATCTTTTTGAAAGATGTCGCGTCCGGCGAACTGCGCGAGGCCGTCCTGCAGGAAGGCATTCGTGGACGCCACTTGGCGGATGTGGACGAAGTCTGGCAGCCAGCTCTGTCGGTGCTGCAACGCTGGTCCGGGCAATCGCGTCGCGAAGAAAGTGCGCATTGGGACTGGCGAACGAAAATGCGTGATGTTCGCCGGAGTCGCAAGCAGCGATCGTTCGCCATTGAATTTCACGATCTCACTCAAGGTCTGATGATCGTCGATACGTCCCGCAAGGCTCGATTGGACCCCGACTGCGACCAGGGCTTGGTCTATGTCGATTATGTGGAAGTCGCGCCGTGGAATCGGCACGGCTGGCTGCCACATCGGTTGTTTCATTCGGTTGGCACGTTGTTCCTAAAAACGCCGATTCAGACGAGTCTCGATTTGGGATTCGATGGCCGAATCGGCTTGCATTCGTTACCTCAAGCGGACACTTTCTACAGCCACTTCGGAATGACGAATCTCGGAGCGGATGCGGCCAACCAAGACTTGATGTTATTCTGAGATGAATGCCGAGCAGGCACTTTCTCAGAACGAATGACCGAAAATGAAACATCGACCAATCGAGCTGAACCTCTCCAAAGAGTGGTATTTGCGAATGGCGGCGATTGAAGAGGAGTGGGGTGGCACCATTTCCGCGGGCTTGCCGATCTTTTATCCACCGTCGATCACCGGCTGGACTCCGCCCGCCAAGCCCAAGCCAGCTCGGAAACCGAAGACTCGCGCCGCGGCGAGCACGGCCAAACCCGCTGCCAAGCCCAGTCGCAAACGCCGAGCGACGACCGCCAAATCAAGCGGCTGAGCGGTCGCCTTGCATCGTTGAATGCCGAAGACGATGTTTTTTCTACAAGATTGTGGCGCGACGCTCCGCGTCGCGATTCACGACGCGGAGCGTCGTGCCACATTACGAGCGTTTCCGAAACGGATACCAGAACTGTTGCCAGTATCCTTTCGGCACGGGATGGCCGCCGACTCCGTAGCCCGAAGGCCAGTCGTCTTGCGGGAGATGGAACGTCCCGAACAGTTTGTCGAAGAGCGGAAAGTGAATCGCGAAATTCACGTCGATGGCTTCGCGTTCGATGCCGTGGTGCCAGTGATGAAAACGGGGCGTGACGAAGACTCGGCCGAGCCACGCTAACCGCCATCTCAGGTTCGCGTGAATGAACGTCGAATGCACATACAGAAACAGCAGGTAAGCCTGCAACGCGCTGGGCTGAAAGCCGAGCGTAAACATCGGGATCGCCGTGGTGGCTCGCAGGACGACGATCTCGCAGAAGTGCATCCGAGCGCCCGCCATCCAATCCATCGACTTGGCCGAGTGATGCACCGCGTGAAAGTGCCACAAGAATTTCACTTGATGAAACGCACGATGGACCCAGTACTGAGCCAAGTCCGTGAGAAACATGATCTCCAGAAATTGCAGCACGAACGGCTGCGAACCGACCCACGTTCGGAATGAGGCCCATTCCGTATTCGCCATGATCAGCCGCCACGGACCAAACGCGAGAATGGTCAACACCTGCACGAACAGCGAACTCACCAGGTAATAGAACAAGTCCTCGCGCCACTCGTCGCGAAACACTGGTTGCTCCTTAAGCCTGGCAAAGAGCAATTCCATTGGCACGAACAAGAAGCCGGTGAAGATCACGTTGAGCACAAAGAAGTCGAGTCCGAAGTAGAGCGGCGAGGTTTCGACCTCCAACCCCGTCGTGACGCTGCCGCGCAACGAAGCCAGCAACGTCACCGTCATGGCCGTCAGCCCCAAGACCCGGTTGCGACGCAGCAGCAGATTCAGCATCGCCAGCCCAAAGGCCACGATCAGCGTCGAATAGACCAGCCACGGAAGCCAAGCGGCCCGATGGACGGATTGCAGCTCCGGCGTCGTCAGCAATCCCGGATGCCGCCAACACAAAACGAGAATCAGTCCCGCCACACTGGCCACCAACGCGGCGGTCCCGCTGAGCCACCCGGTTCCCAATCGCCGCTGTTCTGGAGCAGCCTCCAGCTCGGCACGAATGAGTAAGCGAAGTCGGTTGATCCACATGAAAGACCTCGTTGGCGAACGGGGCGGCGTCAGTTCAATGGCATTGACTTTACGTTTTTCATGGAAGCGGAACGGCGCAAGCCGTCCGGTTTCGTTGAGTTTTGCGACACTTCTAAAGTGAGTGCCATTGGGCGCTAGCCGCCGATCATTCCCATCAATGTCGCGGCGATGTCTGAGCGTGACAATGGATCAGCGGCGGGGTCAGGCACTTCGGAATTTCGGAATTGGCCGGGGCCAATTCCGAATTTCCGAAATGCCAGACCCCTGAGCGAGGCATTCCGGCTATGGCAGTTATGCGGGATCTTTCGCCGCTCGCCGAGACAGTTCACTGACCGATGCCATCCCACCGACGGACCATCGTGCTCATCAATCGCCGTTGACGATTCAATGCGAGACGTAGCCACGCTCGCCAGAGCGTGGGCCGAGTCTCCAACCAGCCCGCGCTCTGGCGAGCGTGGCGACGAGACCAACCGGGGTCTGGCGCTTCGGAAATTCGGAATTGGCCCCAGCCAATTCCGAAATTCCGAAGTGCCTGACCCCTGAGCGATCCCCGATCCCTTGGGAGTTCCCCCATGCAGCCGTTCGTGAAGTTCCGCTCGAAACCCGCCCGCCGCCGCCGAGCACGGTTGTTCTCGCCGTGGCAATTCGCGCTGGAGCGACTGGAGTCGCGCTCTATGTTGACCCCGACGATTACACCTCCCGCGCCTTTTGAGACGGTGGAAGACACGCCAAAGGTCATTAGCGGATTGTCTATCAATCAGAACTTGAGTGCGGAACCCGTGACAGTCACTCTCAGTGTGACTGACGGCACTCTGACGCTTAGCGACCCTCTGATTGGCGGGGTGAGCTCCGTTCAAATCAGAGGCAGTGGAACGAAAACAATTGTCGTGACTGGCGGCTATCAAGACATCAACGAGTCATTCGCGTCAGGGCTGAGTTACACACCTGCGGCAAATTCCTTCGCCCCGGATACATTGACCATAGTTGCCGATGATCCCGTTGACCCTCCTGGTCCCTTCACGTTGGTGGCGTTGACGATCATCGCAGTGAATGATCGACCGAGCTTCACGATTGGCGGCAACCAGATGGTTTTGCAGGGATCGGGGCCGCAGACCATCCAGAACATTGCAACGAACATCAGCGCCGGGCCAAATGAATCGACACAAACGGTCAATTTCCAAGTCACGAACAGCAACAGCAGCTTATTCTTAACCAGCGCGCAACCCGTCATTTCGCCGGACGGCACGCTGACCTACACGCCAGTCGCCAATGCCATCGGCACCGCCACGGTTACAGTACAGCTTCACGACAATGGTGGAACGGAGCACAGTGGATTTGATACGAGCGCCGCGCAGACATTCACAATCACAGTCACAAAACTGAACTCCGCTCCGAGCTTCACGATCGGTGCTAACCACACTGTGCTCGAAGATTCTGAGCCACAGTCAGTATTGAACTTCGCAGCCAACATTAGTGCTGGTCCAGGTGATTCCGATCAGACTGTCGAATTTCGACAAATAAGCAATGACAACCCCTCTCTCTTCAGCAGTCAGCCAACGATTTCGGAGGACGGCACGCTGACCTACACGCCAGCCGCCAATTTGAGCGGGACCGCAACCGTCACGGTCACAATTCACGACAGCGGCGGCACCGCGAATGGTGGCGACGATACCGGCAACACCGAGTTCTTCACGATCACGATCAACGGGATCAACGACGCGCCGAGCTTCACCAAGGGACCGAATCAAACTGTCCTGGAAGATGCCAGTGTGCCTTCCGTCATGAACTGGGCCACGAACATCAGCACCGGTCCCAATGAGATGGAGCAGACCGTCGATTTTCAGGTCAGCAACGACAACACCGGACTCTTCAGCGTGCAACCAGCGATTGCCCCAGACGGAACCTTAACCTACACGCTCGCCCCGAATCAGAACGGAACGGCGACTGTCACCGTGCTGATTCACGATAACGGCGGCACGGCCAATGGCGGGATCAATGCCAGTGTGTCTCAGACCTTCACGATCACCGTTACCTCGGTCAACGACGCGCCGAGTTTTACCAAGGGGCCGAATCTGACCCTGCTGGTGAACTCGGCGGCTCAGACGTTTGCGAACTTCGTGAAGGACATCGGCTCGGGGCCGAACGAGGCACAGACCGTTGATTTCCTCGTGAGCAACGACAATCAAAGTCTCTTCACCACGCAGCCGGTGATTGACGCGAACGGCACGTTGACCTTCACGCCCGCTGCGGGAGCACACGGCTCGGCGATCGTGTCCGTCCGGATTCACGACAACGGCGGGATCACCAACGGGGGCATTGATACGAGCGTCGTTCAGACATTCACGATCCGAATCGCTACCACGGCCAACGGTGCGGCGCTGTCCGACCCCAAGCCGGTTTACAAAACGCCGGCTGGCGCGAAACTCCGAGCCGTCACGATCGACGGCCTGCTCGTGGTGCAGATCAATGGTGTGACGCAGCGGTTTTACGAGCCCAGCACAATCGAAACGCTGACGATCCTCGGTGGCACGAAGAACGACGAGATCGACCTCAGTGGCTTGGACGAGACTCAGTATTCCAATCCGCTGTTTAAGGTCGTCGCCAAATCCGGGGCGGGGAACGATCGGATCGTCGGTTCGTTCGCGGCGGACTCGGTTGATGCCGGAGCCGGCAACGACACGCTCACGGGCGGGCTGGGGGACGACATCTTGATCGGCAACGCGGGAACCGATCTGCTCGTCGAAACCTCGGATGCCGCCGTGCTCACACTGAGCAACACGGCTTTGGACAGCGCGGACGGATTGGACTTGCTCTTCACCATCGAGAACGCCGCACTCACGGGGGGAGCGGGAGACAACGTGATCAACGCGTCGGATTTCACCAAAGGAGCGGTGACGCTGCTTGGTGGCGAGGGGAATGACACACTGACGGGTGGCTCCAAGAACGATGCGATCTCAGGTCAGGACGGCGATGACGAACTGCATGGCGGGTTGGGCAATGACACAGTGCTGGGTGGTTTCGGCAACGACGAACTCTTTGGCGATGCGGGCAATGACCTGCTGATCGGCGGCTTCGACATCGACATGATTGACGGCGGCGCTGGCCGAGACACGGTCGCGGGGGGACAAGGCGGAGCAGCTCGCGGCGGAGACGGCGCGCGCGATGACGGCGATGAGTTCATGAACTCCGAAGTCATCAGTGAAGCGTTCAAGAAATTGTTCGCGTTCGAGTGATTGGGCTGAGAAAGTCTCCGCTCGACGAACTTCCTCAGCTTGTGACACAATCGGCTCGCGAGCTTATTCATCGCAATACGTTTTCAGAAACGACGAGGCTTACGATGCCGAAGGCTCCTACGAAATCCAAGAAAGCCAGCAAGAAAAAGAGCCCGCCCACTCGGCTAAATCGCTCGCAGGCATGGGCGCAATTGGAGCAACTCTGGGCCACGACAACCGTCACAGTTCAGGGGGATCGCCTCAATCGATCGCAACTCAATGAACGCCGTTGATACCAACATCTTGTTGTATTCGCTGGACGCTTCGGAACCCGCCAAACGCGTGGTCGCGCAGGAGTTGTTGCTCGAACTGCGGACTGCTTCGCTGCCCACGATCCTGCCGTGGCAGGTGCTGTGCGAAGCCACCGCGCAGCTTCGGTATTGGACGACCAAGCGGAAAATCTCCAAGGAGACCGCGACAAATTACATCCAGACCTTTCGCAGCATCTTCCCAATCCGCACTCCCCGCGCGGTCGTCTTTGACTACGCCTTGGAACTTTTTGAGCGGTTCAGCTTGTCGCATTGGGACAGCCTGTTGGTCGCGGCTTGTTCCGACGTGGGTGTCACCAAGCTCCATTCTGAGGACATGGGCGACGGGACCGAGATCGGCGGAGTCCGGATCATCAATCCGTTCGCAACCGGCTTCCGTTCGGACGAGTGATTGTTGTCCGCCAACGTGATCAACGAAGCGTTCAAGAAGTTGTTCGCGTTCGAGTGACGTTGAACAAGGATGGCACGGCGTGGATTTGAACTGGTTGCGAACGACTCGCCCCACTCGATTAGAATGGCCACGTCGTCTCAAGGATTAGGCGTGAATCAAGGGGCTAACCATGAGTATCTCGCTGGTGGATGCGTTGGAAGACGTCGAATTGGAAGCCGGCCGAACTTACTGCTGTGAAGTTCGCGGGCGGCAAGTGGAGTTGCGAGTCCTTTCGGTGCCGCCCGCAACTCGATCGGTCGCGTCAGTCTCCACGGAGACTGGTGGATTGCGAGACGAGGATATTAGGCTCGATCCGTGGTGTGAATTTCCGTTGCCGACGCCGTTGTCGCGGGTCATTCCTCGGTCTGTCGCAAGTCTGCCATTCGACATTCCGGAGATCCCATCGGACGAGATCACCACATGATTTTTCGCAGACCAATTCCCGAGGACGACGTCGACCAAGGCGATCTGATTGATGGTTGTCCGTTATTGTGGATTGCCGACTTCGACGTTCGATCTCCGGAAACCTCGGAGGTCAACCGAGCACTCGGGCGCGTCGTCGTCCTCACACAGACTTGCGATTTCGCCCAGCAAAAGACGACCCAAGTTGTCGTGGCAATGGTGCATGATGCGCAGTCCTTGGTTGCGTCGGGCCAAGTGAAAGCGGCTGAAGTGCGCGGTCCGATTCGTGGTGCTCGTGTCTTCGGCTGGTACTTCTTGCCGAAATGTGCCGAGTTGGGACTCGGCGAAATGATCGTCGATTTGCGGCAGTTGCACACCGTTCGTCTCGACGTGCTCAAAGCGTTGTGTCTTTCCGGTCGCCGATTGGCTCGAATCGAACCTCTCTATCGCGAGCATCTCAGCAAGCACTTCGCCGACTCGTACAGCCGGATCGGACTGCCGGAATCCTACGAGTCGGAGTGACGAAGACTCCTCGCTTTGTGAGCCGAACGCGCTAGCGTCGGGCAATTCGCCGTCAAACGTCACCCACCCAGGCCCGTAGCTAGCGCCGTCGGCTCACAACGCGAGTGCCATTGGGCGGACGCCGACCCGCTCGCTGGTTTCATTCTTGGCTGAGTTTGCTGGAACGCCGCAACCCACACTCCGGGGAGTGTGGCTACGGATCCGAGTGTGGCTACGGGAAGAGGATCTCCAAGCCGACTCTGCCGCCGTGGATGAACATCGTGCTGTCGGTGCGCAGGTCGAGCGAGGCCGCGCCGCTGACTGGTGTGGTGATGGCTTGCACTTGGTCGGGAGCTAACGCGAGGCCCGCCAGATAAAGCGCTTCGTAGCCACCGACGATGCGGATGTTGCGACGCAAATAAACGCGGCCGGTCAGCCCCGCATGGCCGACGAATGACACCGCCGTCTTGTCGTCGCGCAACGAGCGCGTGTAGATCGAACTGCTGCTGCCGGTGCCGGCATATTGCTCGTTGATCGAACCGCTCACGTCGTTGTAGTACACACCCAACTTGCCGAAGCCGCCGAGATCGAAGTAGTCCGACTCCAGCCACTTCATTTCGGCGACCCCTTGTAGCCCGTAGAGCCGGTTCTCCGTGCGTGTCCGCGAACTGAACAGCAACGTGTCGCCCGCCAAGAAACCGTCGTTCGTTCCGGTGCTGAAGATCAGACCGGCTCCCATCAACGCGGCGCTGGGAAGACCGACGGTTGATGGTGCTCCGATGCCGTTGGCATCCACACTGCCGAAGGTGCCGGACAGTGCGGCGATGCCGTTCTCACGCACGGTCACGTTGCGAAAGCCCAAACCCCAACGGAGCCAGCGGCCCGGTTGATCGCGCTGCTTGTAGTTGGCTTCAAAATCTTGGAAGTCGGTTTTGTACTGAGTCTGAAAGGTCGCGCCCGTCTGCAAGAAATCGAGCGCATCGAGTTCACTCCCTGCGTTGGCTGCCGCATTGAGCGGCGCGAAGTACGTCCCCGTCGTGAGGAAATTGGGACCGACGACAAGATCGGGGTCCACCGCCGACTGTGCGCCAGGCACAGCGGCTCCAAAGACAACGGAGCCGTCGAAGTCGAGACCATGCGTGAGCGCTCCGCCACGCCCTTCGTCCCTGTCTTTCACGGAGAGAAACGTCGCCTCGAATTCGTAGTCGTCATCCATCACGCTCAGCGACAGCCGCGTGCCGTACTGATAATCGAAATTCAAATCGCCGAGCCGCTGTCGCTCGGGGCCGTCGATGACCGGCACATCTCGCGAGCGATTGTCGCGGCGCATGTAGACGGCGTCGGCAGAGAAGCGCCATTGCCAGTCGCGGTTCCAGCCATCGACCGATTGGCTGCTGAGTTCATCTGCTCGCGAGGAGGGATACGCCGACTCGCTGGGCGATTGCGCCGTCGCCACGGTGGAGCCAAGGCTCAGGCCCCAGAGTCCAATGATCCAGAGACCGATGACCCAGCGGAGTTGTCGCGCTCGCATGATGTTCTCCTTGTCGTTCGCACAACTCCGCATGACTTCCATGTAACCCGAAGCGTCAGCGAGGGACGCAACACACTCCCTCGCTGACGCTTCGGGTTACATGCGGCTTCGCCGCGCTATTACAGAGTTAAGACCAAAAACACTGTCGTTACGCGAGCAAAGTAGACCGGTCACTCCGTGACCGGAAACTTCGAGTCACGGAGTGACTCGTCTACTTTGCGGCTGTGCCGCGCTATTACTACGGAAACAGAATTTCGATGCCGACTCGCCCGCCGTGAAATAACGCGTTCCCGTGGGTTTGCAGCGCGAGCGACGTGACGTTGCCGATGTCGGTGCGGAGGCCACCGGCTTGATCGGGGGCCAACGCGACTCCTGACAGCAACATCATTTCGTAGCCGCCAGTCAGCCGCAGATTGTCTCGCAAGAAAATGGTCCCGGTGAGGCCCAGGTTTCCGGCGAACGCGGCGCGATCTTTGGAATCGCTGAAGCTCCGCGTGTAACGCGATTGGTTGTTGACCAGCTCTTGATAGACCTCGGCAACCGAGCCGCGAGCACGGTTGTGATAAACCCCCGCCTTGGCATAGCCGCCGATCTGGAAGTGCTCGGATTCGAGGAACGTCGCATCGACCGTCGCCTGCACGCCGTTCAATTGATTGGTGGCTCGTGTCGTGGTCGAGAACAGCAATTGATCAGGCGGCGTGGCCTCGAAGAATCCACCAACACCGCTGGCGAGCGTCAATCCGGCTCCCGTCGTCAGCGAGGTATTTCCGAGAGCATTGTTTTCCGCATTGCTGCCGGCGAGATCGACACCGTCATTGTCGAGCGTGTTGAACGTGCCGCGGAGCGCCGCGAATCCACCCTCGCTGAGTTGAATGTTGCGATAGCCAAAACCAAATCGCAGCAGCCGTCCTGTCTGACGCCGACCCTTCAAGTTGAAATCGAAGTCCTGCAACTCGGTGTCATAGCGAACATCGAACTGCGCACCCGGATCGAGGAACTCCAATTCGTTGTCTTCGTTGTTGGCGGGAGTGAGCGAGTTGAAATTCGCTGCCGTGTTGATCGGTGCGAAGAAGGTGCTGGATTCGAGGAAATTCGGAACGGCTCCGAAGGTTGCCCGCGCCGCGCCGCTGGAATTGAGGAACGCCGACTCGCCATCAAAGACCAACGCATTCGTCAGCGATCCCGAATGCGACGCGCCTAAACCATTCAGCTCGAAGTACGAGCCTTCAAACTCATAGTCATCGTGCATGAATGCCAGAGTCAGCCGATAGCCCGAGTTGAAATTGAAGTCGGCATTCCGCGTGGTGAAGGATTCGTCACCGCTGATGATCGGCAACGCTCGCGCTCGGTTCTGCCGCGTGTAGTAAATCCAGTCGGCTTGAAAGCGAAATTGCGGGCTGAGTTCCAAATCGCCGAAGAGACTGCCGCCGTCATCGTCCCAGTGATTGAATTGGAAATCACCAGCCTCTTGCGGATACGCCGAGGGAGGGGCGATCAGGGAGTTGGCCAACGGCGGACCATTCGCCGACCCGGCCGGCGGCTGAGCGACCACCGTCGCCGCCGAAATACCCAATGCCAGGACGCTCGCGACCCAGCGCGTTTGACGCAGAAACATGTTCGATCCCCCCAACCTGGAGACCAGCGGTTCGCCAGTCTCGCTCGCGTGGCACAGACGAGCCGCCTGTGTCCAAGTCCTGCGTCACGACCAGCGGATTTCGCCTAAATCCGCCCGGAGCCAAGCCAAAACTCGACCCTCCGCGCGACGCGAGGACACTCTCCTCGGCTATATCGGTTGGGTTATGCCGATTGCTCCACACGAAGCGGAAAGAACGGTCGCTCCGGTCGGGTAAAGACTGCGGGGGCTTTCGTAGTGCGGGCGGCTCGCCTGCATCCAAGTCGCCAAAGGCGACGTGACTCAGGCGGGCCGCCTGAGCTACGGAATTTGCCTCACTTCTTCTCAGACAAATCCTTGATGCGGACGTTGCGGAAGCCGACCGCGTCGCCGTGGCCCGCGAAGCCGAAGTGGCCTTTCGCACGGTCTTTGCCCGGATGCGGTGAGTTGGCCATGAACTCCTTCACCTCTTTGAGGTCGCAGTCGAGGATCACCGTCCCGTTGAGCACGACCTTGATCGTCGAGCCTTTGACGGTGACCTCTTGATCGTTCCATTCGCCGTTGGGTTTCTGAAAGCCACGCTTCGCGGCAACCATGCCGTAAGCCGAGCCATGCACCTGTCGCGGATCGAGCTTCCCTTTGACCTTGTCGTAGTTGTCGTCGAGCACTTGCAGCTCGCACATGCCGACGTAGGCCGTATCCCCCTGACCGGGATATCGAATGGCCAGCCCATTGTTGCCGCCCGCCGGAACTTTGAATTGGAGTCGCACGCTGAAGTCGCTGTATTCCTCTTTGGTGAAGATCGTGCCCCCTTTGCCCGCTTTGCAGGAGATCGCTCCGTCTTTGATCTCGTAGTTGTCCACGGGGCCGGACCAGCCGGTGAAGTCTTGCCCATTGAAGATGCTGACGAAGCCATCCTTCTTGTCGCTGTCGGATAACTCCTCCGCCGACAGACCACGCAGCGACGCCACACAAGCCAAGGACAACAGCAAACTCATTCCGAACCAAGCCAGCGAGCGACGCATCACAATCCCCTTCAAAATGGTGAAGTCATTGTCAGTCAAGCCGACGCGAGCGAGCGATTCGCCAGCCCGCACCACAGGCCGCCAAGATATCCCGTTGGCGGAGCGTGTGTGAAGGAACAGAGCCGCGACCGTCAGGGAGTAGTGAATGACTTGTTTAACCCCTACGCCAACGGCGTGGGCGAGAACGCGGAAGCCCCCGCGCCGTAGCCCCGTTCGCCAGAACGCGGGGGCCCCGCACTCTGGCGAGTGCGGCTACGGGGAAGCGGTCTCCTTCCTGCCGCGACAACCGAATCACGATCCGCGCCGGCGGAACCACGACGCGCCCGTGAACTGTCGAGCGGGGTCGCTCAGTTGCTGCTCTTCCGACGGAGCGGGCATGATCACTGGCGGCGTTTGACTCGTCAGCTTGGGACGGAACATGACCGACAGCAGTAGCGGCAGATACCACAGCACATAGGCTCCCCCCTGCTGCGGATACCACAACTGCGTCGCCACGATGATGGCGGTCGAGTGCCCCAGCAGATGTTCCAGATTCTTTTCGCGCGGCAAGAACGTCAGCGTCAACAACATCACGAAGAAGGTCACGATCACCGGAATGCGATACGCCTCGTAGGCTCCGTCGTGAATGCTCCAGAAGCCAACCGCGTCCCCTTTCAGCTTCAAGCTGCTCCAGTCGATCGAGCCGCGAATTTGATTCGTGAAGGAGAGCGAGTCCGCCGATGTGAACAGCAAGCTGACCGCCAGCAAAGCGGCGACTGCGACCAACGCGGACACGAATCGGCCGGCCCCTTGCTTGCCATAAAACACCGCCCACAGCGGCAACAGGAACACCGGGAACAACAGCGATCCGCAGGCCAACCCCAGCAACCCGCCGGCGACCAGTGGATTGCGATAGCCCACGAACGCCCACACGATCAGCGCGGCCGGCAGCACATGATTCACTTTGCCGACATCCAGTGACGTGCAGGGCAACAACAAGTAAAGCGTCGCCATCGCCAAGCCCGAATTCACATCTCCGAACAGCCGTTTGCCGAGCATCCACAACCCCGCCACCACTGCGAAGTGAGCCAGTACGGCGGTCGCTCGCGAAGCAATCTGCTCGATGGCCCAACGATCTTCCGGTTCAGGCGAACCGCCGGAGACAACCAACCCGGAAGCCGCCGCAACCGGAGCCGTCACCAACCGCGCGGTGGGACCGGCCTGAGCTTCCTCGGTCGTGGGTTGTTCCAACGTCGTGTCTTGTCGCTTGAGCATTTCCTCGGCACGGCGCACGGTCTCGACCGTCTCGCGCGGAGGGGCCGCCGTCATCGCGTTGCTGACTAGGAAGACAAACGCCGACACGGCCAAAAACGACATGCCGGCGGGATTCAGGTTCTGCTCCAAGAGTGGTCGGCGCTTCCAAAAGCTGTCGCTAAACAATCTCACCAAAAGACAACCCGTGATCACAAACAGCCAGCCATAACCAAAGTGGTAGCCGCGCCGAACCAACAACAACCCCGGCGCGACCGACAACAGCAACACGAGATCCAAGTTCCGCAAGGAAAGGAATCGGTTGAATCGAAAAAAAACCGCGACGATCAGCAGCAGCGACAGGTAAAACCAAGTCGCGTCGTTGACCGAATATCCGCGAAGTATGACATCCATACGCGATACTGACGGAGTTCATCGGCCGATCCAGCAAGGCTCGACGCCGTGCTGACATCGCCGCACTCATAGGAGGAAAAAAGGATTCGATTCACGGGCCGGAGACACAACCCACCGCTTCGACGGGCAACGGCCCAGCGGGCATCAGAGTAAGCCGCCAAACGCAGTCTTCCAACCACAAACAAGATGGTGCCTGACGGTTTTCGGCGGATTGGCCGGCCGGCTGGCGAAACCGCTCGCGGTATCGTCAATCCAACCGTGACCACTACAACCGGCGACAAATCGCACAGCACGTCGATCCCGCTCGCCTGAATCATTTGGTTTTGCAGCCGAAGGCTGCGCAAGGGAATCCACAATCAGGGAATCCACAAATTGTCGATCAGCCGAGTCGTCCCGACGCGAGCCGCGACCAACGCGATCATGCGCGGTTGCGGCGTCATCAACTCGGCCAATGAGTCAGGATCGGCAATCGTTGCGTAATCGACGGCGACGCCCGGTTCCTGTTCCATTTCCGCTCGCATAGCCAGTCGAACCAGATCGAGGTTGCTCTCACCCAAGCTCACCTTCTCGCGAGCCAAACACAACGCTCGATACAACGACAATCCAGAGGCCCGCTCGGTCGAGCTGAGGTAGGCGTTGCGGCTGCTCAACGCGAGACCGTCGGGATCGCGCACTGTCGGACAGGTGACGATTTCAGTTGAGATGTCGAGGTCGCGACACATGCGGCGGATAACGGCCTGTTGCTGAAAATCTTTCTGACCAAAGTACGCCTTGTCGGGCTGTGTCAGATTCAGCAGTTTGGTCACAACGGTCGTCACGCCGCGGAAGTGCCACGGCCGAATCGCTCCCTCGAAGTAGGTCGTCAGACCTTCGACGTTGACAAACGTCGCGAATCCCGGCGGATACATCGAGTCGACCGAGGGTCGAAACAGCAAATCGACTCCCACTGCACAGCACTGCTCAAGATCCGCCTCGAACGGCCGAGGATACTTTTGCAGATCTTCCTGAGGGCCGAACTGCGTCGGGTTCACAAACAGCGTCGCGATCACAAAACCGCATTCCGCCTGAGCCTTCTGCATCAAGCTGATGTGCCCAGCATGCAACGCCCCCATCGTCGGCACGCAGCCAATGAGTTGGCCATGATGTCTGGCCTTCGCCACACAGCAGCGAAGCTCGGAAAAATCAGCCGTAATCAACATCGAACGAAGCGAAGAATAAGCGGACACGCAGTGGAACTCCCAAGCTGGATTTAACAGTAGCTCTGCGGATTCTAATGACGCCTCAAACCACCGAAAGGCCCGCAACTCTGGTACAGGAACAAGAAAGGCGAGCGGGGTGGCGTTCCCGTGGTTGCCGTGTTGGGGCGACATCTCCATGCGACCCGTGAAGTCGGAGGCTCTCGTTGACCACTCGATCCGGTACAGGTAGACCGTTGAAAGCATCAACCGCCGACTGCCGTTCGAGGATGTGTCTATGGCCCCCAAAACTCGACACGCCAGGGGAGCAAAGATACTCACACACTTTGAATTTGGAGGATGCGGAACAGCACATAAAGCGGCTTTGACAGTCCTTAGACCTGAAAAGGATCGTTGGGGCACTGCGGCCATCAAAGCGGAGCCACTCACCGATCGGGTGCGAGCTCCTGTAGCGGCCATTGGCATCAGACACCAAAACCGAACCTGCCTCCACATGCCGCACGCCAATCTCGGCAACGATCATCCACGACCACCCCGCGGTCTCACCACGTCCGCTTCATAGGCACCTCACAGCAAATTCCAGACTACCTACCAACGAAGCCATACCAGAGCCCAATAACAATAATGCACCGATCGAATCACCGAACCAAAGATATTGTCGCTCCACCCCGCCAGGTGGTTTGACAAAGAAAATAGCCACCAGTATCTTTCGCCCCCTTCCCACTCGCCACACGGCTGCGGACGTGGTGTTGGATCGAACAAAAAACTGAGTCAGGACTGGGATTTAGAACGCATCAGGATCGGTCAAAGGTATGAGCCAAGAGCGTATTCGCATCCGCATGGAAGCCTATGACCACACGGCCTTAGATGTGTCGGCAACTGAAATTGTTGACACCGCAAAGCGCACTGGGGCTGATGTCCGTGGGCCAATCCCGCTTCCGACGCGCATTGAGCGCTATACGGTGCTTCGTAGTCCGCATATCGACAAGAAGTCTCGTGAGCAATTTGAGATTAGAACGCACAAGCGGCTGATTGATATAGTGCAGCCAACAGGCAAGACGATTGATGCCTTAAATCGCCTGTCGCTGCCGGCTGGCGTGGATATCAAGATTAAGGCTTCTTCGTTGCATGGGTGATTATGGCGTGCCGCTTCCGGTTGAGTGCCTATGCCTCGCGGAATCGCACGCTTCAGTGCTGACTGCGAGGTAAAAATGTTTCTGTTGGGTCGTAAAGTTGGAATGACTCAGGTGGCAGACGCGAATGGTCGCGCCGTCCCTGTGACGCTGGTGCAGGCAGGGCCGTGCCGAGTGTTGCGGGTTAAATCGCTTCTTTCGGACGGCTACCATGCTCTGCAGATCGGGTTTGAAGAAAAGCCTCGCCGATTGGCGTCGCGTGCGGAGCGTGGTCAGGTTGCGGGGTTGGAGCGGTCGGCGTTGTCGCAAAAAACAAAGAGGCTGGCTGGAGAAAAGGTCGGCGGCGAGCCAAGCGGGGTGGTTCGCGAAATCAGATTTCAGACCGAGCCAACTGGTCATCAAGTTGGCGGGGTTCTGACGGTGGAGTTGTTTGATGGCAAGAGGTTTGTGGATGTGATAGGGACAACGAAGGGGCGCGGCTTTGCCGGGGCAATGAAACGCCATAATTTTCATGGGCAGCGGGCCTCGCACGGCGTAAAGAAGTGTCATCGAGCGCTTGGGTCGGTTGGTCAAAACACTTATCCCGGCCGCGTTCATCCAGGGCAGAAAATGGCTGGGCGTCTCGGGGTGGATCGTGTAACGATTCGAAACCTGAAGCTGTTCTCGATTGATAAAGACAAGAATCTGCTGCTTATTCGTGGCGCGATTCCGGGGCCGAACGGTGGTCTTGTGGTGGTTCGCTTTCCGAAGGAGCCGCCTCGGTCGCAGGTTTAGTTAAATGGTTGGACGTAAGGCATAGACTTATCGGTTGGGTGGCAATATGGCGTCGATGGAAGTGAAAAATGCGAGCGGCGTGGCGACCGGGGCGGTCGAATTTGATTCGGCGTTGCTCGGGTCGAAGTTGACGCCGCGGCTTCTGCGCGATGCCTATGTTATGTATGAGAGTTGCCAGCGGCAGGGCACGGCTAAGATTAAGACTAAGGGTGAAATTTCGGGAAGCAAAAAAAAGCTGTTCCGGCAAAAGGGGACGGGTAATGCTCGTATGGGCCAGAAACGAACTCCGGTTCGAGTTGGCGGCGGGAATGCGTTCGGCAAGCAGCCAAAGGATTGGTCGTATCGCTTGCCTAAAAAGGCGCTTCGGGTAGCGACTCGCATGGCCCTGGTAGGAAAGTTGAAGGACGGCGAGGTTTTTGTTGTTGATCAGTTCAAGCAGGAGAGGCCAAAGACAAAAGAAGTGGCGCAGCTTCTGAAGGCGTTTTCGGTTGAAGGAACGAGTTGTTTGCTGGTTGTGGGTGATTACGACAAGACGTTGTGGCTCTCGGTTAGAAATATTCCGAGGTTAAGTTTGACTACTGCGGCCTGGGTCAATTCATATGATCTGCTGAAGCACCGCAAGATTGTAATGACTCGTGAAGCCTTTAATTCTTGTGTAGCTCGGTTCACGGCTTGAGAAAAGTGAGAGTTTTGATGTTGAACGCAGCTAGTGATATGCTGGAGACATATCAGGTGCTGATTAGCACCTTGGTGACAGAGAAATCGACGTTTTTGCGGGCAGCACCGTTGAATAAGTTTACGTTTCGTGTGCCGGTTGCGGCGACGAAGACGCAAGTCCGCAAGGCGGTTGAGGACGCATTTGGAGTCAAGGTTGTTTCAGTGGCGACGCAGCGGTGCAAGGAGTTGGCGGTGCGGTATCGCTTTAATCGCGGTCTTACAGCTGAGTGGAAGAAAGCGATTGTCACGATCAACAAGGAGCAGACGCTGCCGGTTTGATCGGCGAGCGACCGTGAGTGGCGGAGCAATCCAAAGGAAACGCGATGGCGATTCGGCAATATAAACCGACTAGTGCTGGGCGACGGGCCGGCCAGGTAATAATCGGCGACGACTTAACGAAGGGGGCGAAGGCGCCGAAGACATTGTTGGTTCGTCAAAAGAAGCGCGGCGGACGAAACCATCACGGACGGATCACGGTTCGTCATCGCGGCGGTGGTCACAAACAGATGTATCGGATTGTGGACAGTCATCGAAGTAACAAAGACGGGCAGGAGGCTGTTGTCGTTTCGATCCAATATGATCCGTGTCGTTCGGCACGGTTGGCGCTGCTGGAATATTCCAGCGGCGAGAAGACGTTTATTTTGGCTGCGGTGGGGATGAAGGTTGGGCGAAAGATCTTCACGGGAATAGGGGCAGAGCCGGTCGTTGGCACTAATATGACTCTGGATAGAGTTCCTCTTGGGATGACCATTCATAACATTGAAATGGTTCCTGGTGGCGGAGCAAAGATGTGTCGGGCGGCAGGAGCAGGAGCGGTGTTGAACGCCCGGGAGAAAAACTGGGCGCAGATTACGCTGCCCTCAGGTGAAGTGCGTCGAGTGCCTGTCGGGTGCAAAGCGACCATAGGTCGTGTCGGCAACATCGAGCACAACATGGAGAAGATCGGAAAGGCTGGGCGTAACCGCTGGAAGGGTATTCGTCCTACAGTGCGTGGTTCGGCGATGAACCCGATTTCCCATCCGATGGGTGGCGGAGAGGGGCGTCGATCAGGTGGTGGTCATCCTTGTAGCCCGTCCGGCGTGTTAGCAAAAGGTGGGAAGACTCGAAAGCCTCGGAAGCCATCAAAATCGGCGATCCTGAGGCGGCGCAGTTCCCGACGGTACGGTCAACAGGTGCTTTAGTCGCGAGATCTTGTAGTTTTGCGTGTTTTATTGAGGTGGTGTGATGAGTCGATCCGCAAAGAAGGGGCCGTATGTGGATGCAAAGCTGCTTAAACGGCTAGAGCGTCTTGATGCGGCGGGCAGAAAAGAACCGATCAAGACGTGGGCTAGGCGATCTACAATTTCTCCGGACTTCGTTGGGCACACGTTTCTTGTGCATAACGGAAAGCTACATATTTCAGTGTATGTATCGGACGAGATGGTCGGGCATAAATTGGGAGAGTTTTCTCCAACACGGACGTTTCGCGGACACGGTGCCCGTGGCAAAAAATAGTGATTGAATTGGCACGCGAGAGTTGTTGGGTTTCCAGGGTAACTAAGATGGCGCAAATACGAAGTGAGTCGAAATTCGTTCGGATTTCGTCGAGCAAGCTGAAGACGACTGCGGATCTTATTCGTGGACGACGGATTCGAACGGCACAACAGTCGTTGGAGTTTTTGCCAAATCGGGGTGCGAAACTGATGCGAAAGTGTTTGGCATCTCTGGTTGCGAATGCGGAGGATCGGGGTGTCCGCAATGCGGATAACTTGGTGCTCACTAGAGTCGAGGTTGGTACTGGGCCTATCATGCGTCGTATTCGCCCGATGTCGCGTGGACAGGCATTTGTGATTCGGAAGCGGCTGTCGCACATATTCATGGCGGTGGATGTTCCTGAGTTGTCGTAGTTGGTGCGGGCTGCAGTGCCCAACGTACAGGATGGTGGTCTATGGGACAGAAAGTTCGACCAACAGGGTTTCGGCTCGGTATTACTGAGACTTGGAAAAGCAAGTGGTATGCGTCGAAGAAGGAATTTAGCACTTTGCTAGGTGAAGACCTGCGGTTGCGCAAGTACATACTAAATAAATATCAGTACTCGGGTATTCCGCGAATCGAGATCGAGCGTACTCGCGATCAGGTTGTGGTGCATCTTCACACGGCTCGGCCCGGCATAATTATTGGCCGTAAGGGCCAGGAAGTAGACAAGTTGAAGGCGGAGTTGGAGGAGTTTACTGGGCGACGAATGGATTTGAAGATCGTTGAGGTGTCTCAGCCGGCGCGGAATGCGATTCTAATCGCAGAGGAGATTGCTCAGCAGTTGTTGAAGCGGACGAGTTTCCGCCGTGCGATGAAGAAAACGATGGATACGGTGATGGAGTCCGGTGCGTTCGGGGTGAAAGTTCAGTTGTCAGGCCGCTTGGGCGGCGCAGAAATGTCTCGTACTGAGAAGGCGATTCGCGGTTCGATTCCATTGTCGACGATCTTGAGAAACATCGATTATGGCTTCGCGGTTGCGAAGACGGCTCAAGGGACGATTGGTTGTAAAGTGTGGATTGATAATGGACCGTTTGTAGACGGAGTGAGTTCAAATGGCGTTAATGCCGAAGCGAGTCAAGCACCGCAAAAGCCAAAGAGGTCGCATAAGAGGTGACGCAAGTCGCGGTGCGACAGTGGCCTTTGGTGATTGGGGCCTGCAGTCGTTGGACGCTGGCCACGTCGCAGCGACTACCATAGAGGCTTGCCGCATCGCAGCGAATCAGTATATCCGCGGTGAAGGTAAGTTGTATATTCGCATCTTTCCGAACAAGTCGGTGACGGCGCGCCCGTTGGAGACTCGGATGGGGAAGGGTAAGGGCGAACCAGACCATTGGGTGGCTGTAATTCGGCCGGGAACAATTTTGTTCGAGTTGGCGGGCGTTTCGCACGATGCCGCTCGAGATTGTTTCGCACGGGTTGCTCACAAGCTGCCATTGCGAGTGGCGTTGGTTGAGCGTCATGCAAGATAGGTGGATTCGGGATGCGAGCTAAAGAACTGCGGGTTCAGACGAAAGAGCAGCTACAACAGGCGAAGAGCATGTTGGAGTCGGATTTGTTGCATTATGTTGCGACCGTGGCCGCGAATGCAGGTGAGGCAAGGCGGCGGCGCGGGATTCGTAAGGATTTGGCGCGCGTCTTGACATTGTTGAATCAGAAGTAGTTTAAGGGGGCGACGACAATGAAGCGGCGAGTCACCGGACGCGTTACCTCGGACAAGATGCAGAAGACGATTCGCGTGTCGATCCCTCGCCGCGTGAAAGACCGCGTCACGGGGAAGTTTCTTAATCGCGAGACTGTGTGCTTGGCGCACGACGAAAAAGAAGAGGCGAATCTGTTCGATGTCGTGGAACTGATCGAGTCGCGGCCATTGTCGAAGCGGAAGCGTTGGCAGCTCGTTCGGGTAGTCACGCGAGGCTAGCAGTTGCGGACATAGCTGGTACGTCCATTAGGTGAGTATAAGCGAGTGCGTTATGATTCAGATGCAGACGATGTTGGATATTGCTGATAACACCGGCGCAAAGACGGTGCGAACGATCAAGGTTCTGGGGGGTACGCATCGCCGGACGGCAGGGATCGGAGACATCATCGTTGCGAGTATCCAGAAGGCGTTGCCGGGCGGGGCGGTGAAGTCCGGACAGGTGGTGAAGGCTGTAATTGTTCGTACTAAAAAGAAAGTGCGGCGTGAAGACGGCGGATATGTGAGCTTTGATAGCAACGCAGCCGTGTTGGTTGATGCGGATAATAATCCACGTGGAACACGGATTTTTGGTGCAGTTGCGCGCGAGTTGCGCGATAAGAAATTTATGAAGATCGTTAGTTTGGCAGTGGAAGTGGTGTAGTGATGAAACTTCGACGAGATGACATGGTGATGGTCGTGAGCGGAAATTTCCGCGGGCAGGGACCGGCGAAAGTTGTTTCGATTGATCGCGAAAGTAAGCGAGCGATTGTCGAAGGTGTGAGTGGCGCTCTGAAGCATGTGAAGCGGGGACATCCGAAGAGTCCTCAAGGTGGGCGCGTCACGATTCCGGTCGCGATTGATTTGTCAAACCTTGCATTGCATTGTCCAGGGTGTAATCGCGGCGTGCGGCTAAGAAGTCAGATCGTCGATGGCGCTAGGCGCCGGGTGTGCAGTCGTTGCAATAACTCCCTCTAGTTGGTGCGGTAAGTGGCCATGGCACGTTTGCAAGATCTTTACAACGAAATGTTGATCTTAAAGTTGTCTGAGAAGCTGGCGATTACTAATCGCCACGCGGTTCCGCGGCTGATTAAGATTGTCGTTAGCATGGGTGTAGGGAAGGCGACGCAGGATCGTAAGAGGTTAGAAGAGGCTGTATTGCATCTAGGTTTGATCACGGGACAGAAACCGACAATACGTAAGTCTCGGATTGCTGTGTCGGCATTTCGACTTCGTGAGAATATGGAGATCGGATGTGCGGTTACGTTGCGTGGACAGCGAATGTATGAGTTTTTGGATCGGTTTGTTCTGTTGGCGTTGCCGCGCGTGCGGGATTTTCGGGGCCTTAACCCAAAATCGTTCGACGGACGTGGCAACTATTCGACTGGTTTGACGGAGCAAACGGTGTTCCCCGAGATCCCGGCAGACAAAGTGGCGTTCACGCAAGGTATGAACATAACATTTGTGACAACCGCTTGCACAGACGATCAAGGCAAGGCGCTGCTCAGTGAGTTGGGGATCCCGTTCAGTAACAAGTAATTTGGTTTCAAGGTCGGTGAGCTATGGCAACGAAGGCACATATCGCGAAGGCGAAGCGTACTCCAAAATTTAGTTCGCGGCGTGAGAGTCGATGCCAGATGTGTGGACGGCAGCGCGCGGTCTATCAGAAGTTCCGTTTGTGTCGGATTTGTTTTCGTAACATGGCTTTGGACGGGATGATTCCGGGTGTGACCAAAGCGAGCTGGTAGGTGGACAAAATATCATGATGACTGATCCAATTGGCGATTTGGCAACCCGCATCCGTAACGGGCTACAGAACGAGGCGACCCATGTGGACGTTCCGACCTCGAAGTTGAAGCTCGAAGTTGCTGCAGCGTTGCAGAGAGAGGGATTTATCTGGGACTTTGAATCGCACGCGAACGAGGGCACACCAGGGGGTACTCTGAGAATCAATTTGAAATATGGTCCCAGCGGCGAGAGGGTGGTGCGAAGTATTAGGCGGGTCAGCAAGCCGGGACGGCGAATTTATTTCAAGTGTGAGACGATGCCGAAGATTCTCGGAGGGATGGGGGTGTTGGTTTTGTCGACGAATCAAGGCGTTCTCAGTGATCGCGAGGCTAAGTGCAGGAAGATTGGTGGCGAAGCTCTGTTGGAGATATGGTAGAGGGATCGCGGAGTGGGGCTTATGTTGTGGGTTGCGAGGCAGCACATGATAGATGCTGCGTTACTATAAGATAATCCGGGTGCCGAAATGTCACGAGTTGGAAAGATGCCGGTGGTTGTTCCCAACGGTGTGACTGTTGTGGTTGCCGCAAGAGAACTAACTGCCAGCGGGCCCAGAGGGCGGCTATCAGTAGTGCTGCACCCTGCAGTTAGCGTTGCGAGGGATGGCAATACACTGAACGTGTCGGTTTGCGGTGGTGGACGCAGTGATCGGTCGCTTCACGGACTTTATCGGTCACTTGTAAACAACGCAGTGACCGGAGTGCATACGGGGTTTGAGAAGCGACTAGAGTTGAATGGTGTTGGATATCAGGTTCAGCTCAAAGGTAAGAGCCTGGAATTATCGGTTGGGTACTCGAAACCTGTAGTGTTTGAGGTTCCGAAAGAGCTCGTTGTGAGTGTTCCTGATAACACACATTTGGTGGTGTCGGGAGTCGATAAGCAGGCAGTCGGACAATTTGCCGCACAGGTGCGAGCGTCCCGAGTACCTGATCCGTACAAGGCCAAGGGAGTCAAGTACGCAGGTGAGTTTATTCGGCGCAAGGCTGGCAAGGCGTTTGGGGCGGGTGCGAAATAGGTTGAATCAACATAGATTCGGTGTCGGCGAGGGCACCGGATTGCAACGAAGTACGGTCATGTCGATTACAAAGACTCTTCAACGTAGCCGTCAGCGCCGTACTTGGCGAGTGCGGAACCAGGTGCGTCGTTCAGCGAATGGTCGCTTGCGGCTTTCGGTGTTTCGTAGCAACAAGCACATTTCGGCACAGGTTATAGACGACATCTCTGGCAAGACGGTCGCTGCGGCGAGCAGCACAGAGAAGGGGTTTCGCGAGGAACTGAAGAATGGCGGGAATGTTCAAGCGGCGACCGCGGTAGGCAAGAAACTCGGTGAGCGTTGTGCGGAGTTGGGTATTACCGATGTAGTATTCGATCGTGGAAGGTACAGGTATCACGGGCGAGTCGCGGCGTTGGCCGACGGCGCACGCGCGGCAGGCCTGTGTTTTTAGTCGAGTGGATCGCGAGGGGAACTGTGACAGAGAAACGAACAGACAGCCGGTCGGAGAACCGATCAGAGAGCGTCGAACACACATTGCAGATTCGGCGGTGCGCGTGCGTAGTGAAGGGCGGTCGCCGGTTCAGCTTTGCGGGTTTGGTTGTAGTTGGAGACGGGCGCGGTACAGTCGGTTGGGGATATGGGAAGGGCCCGGAAGTTCCAATTGCCGTTGAAAAGGCGACTCGCGCTGCGGAACGGACTCGGATCAAAGTTCAGGTCGTGCATCAAACAGTTCCGCATCGAGTTGAGGGCCGGTTTGGCGCATCTCGAATTGTGTTGATTCCGGCCAGTCCGGGGACTGGCATCATTGCGGGTGGATCCGTTCGATCAATCATGAATGCGGTTGGTATTACCGATGTTTTGACCAAGAGCTTTGGATCGAACTGCCCTTTGACCTTGGTTAAGGCGGTATTTGAAGCCTTGAAGTCATTGCGAACTCGGGACGAAGTTGCGCGATTGCGTGGCGTTCAGTTGTAGAGGATTATGCGTCGGGAGGTAATCGAAGTGCATATTCATGAAGTTACTGCGGTCGCTGGGCGACAAGGTCCGAGCCGCAAGCGCATCGGCCGTGGAATCGGCAGTCATGGTAAGACCTCCGGCCGAGGACACAAGGGAGAAGGTTCGCGCTCCGGTGCGAAGGGGTACTTGGTTAAAGAAGGCGGCCAGATGCCGATGTTTCGCAAGGTGGCGAAGCGGGGTTTTTCGGCTGGCGACTATTCGGTTCAGAAGAGGATCGCGATTGTCAATATTGGAGCAATCGCGAAATTGGACGCTGCGTTGTCGACGGTGAATATGGATGCATTGATTCGAGCTGGATTGATTCCGAGGCGCAGCCAGTTAGTGCGAGTCTTGGGGGGCGGGGAGCTGAATAGGGCATTGACGATTGAGGCGGACCACGTCTCTCGCAGTGCAGCCCAGAAGATTGAGGGTGCTGGCGGCAAGGTGGTCTTGCTCTAAGGTTTTTGTTGGTGCGGCAGGCGCACGGTGACTGTTGCGAGGGACTGACCCTCTGAGTGACTGATGATCCAGAAGTTAGTAGCCATCCTGTCGATCCCCGATCTGCGTCGCAAACTATTGCTGACGGCAGTCTTGCTGGCTGTGTATCGCTTGGGATTTTGGGTTCCGCTGCCAGTCGTGAACCAAGTTCGCCTGAAGGAGAGCATTCAGAATATCGCTTCAGGCCAGGGCGGAGCGCTCGGACAAATTTTACAGACCGCGTCCTTGTTTTCTGCGACACAGGTCGGATATAGCACGATTTTCGGTCTTGGAATTATGCCGTACATATCGTGCTCGATTGTGTTTCAGCTCCTTGCAACCGTTTATCCACCATTGGAGCGGCTGCAGAAGGAAGGGGAGTCTGGTCGTCGCCGCATAAACGAATTAACACGGCAAATCACGGTTCCGGTTGCATTCGTGCAAAGCGTATTCTGGGTGTTGACGATGTCAAGGGGTGCGTTTTCCGGTAACAGTAGCATGGTGTTGGATGGTTGCGGTGGTGCTTTTGATGTGATGTCGACTGCGCTAATGATGACTGCCGGAACGATGTTTCTGATGTGGATCGGTGAGCAAATTGATGCATTTGGGATCGGCAACGGGATCAGCTTGCTGATCATGGCTGGTATCATGGCGCAAATGCCGAGTGCGGTGTTTGAGTTATTGAAGCCAGTGTTGACCCAGGGTGTGTCGATTGGCTCCGACAGCGGAATTGATAGGATGCTTTTGCTTACGGGGTTGTTTGTTGTGATTGTGTTGGGTGTGGTATTTGTGACGCAAGCTCAGCGGAGGATACCGATTCAGAGCGCAAAGCATGTTCGCGGACGGCGAATGTTCGGTGGCGCTGAGCACTTTCTTCCGTTAAAGTTGAATCAGTCGGGTGTGATGCCGATCATTTTTGCATCGAGTCTTCTGATGATTCCGAGTTACTTGTATTTACAACTCATAGAGATCTGGAGTGTTCCTCAGTTTTTACAAGAATTGTTTGCTTTGCCTGCAGTGTATTATCTGAGTTACGCTGGTTTGATTTTCTTCTTTTCGTATTTTTGGGCGGCGGTCACGTTTAATCCGAAGGAGATTGCGCAGAATCTGAAGGATTATGGCAGCTTTGTTCCGGGCTATCGTCCTGGGGAACGGACGGCGAAATACCTAGAGCAAGTGATAGTCCGGGTGACGTTTGTCGGAGCGGCATTCTTGAGCATTTTGGCGATTTCTCCGAGCATGGTTGGTAAGGTGATTAACGTGAACCCGTTGATAGCTGGGTTTTACGGCGGCACAGGATTGTTGATCGTCGTCTCGGTGTCGATCGACTTGATACAGCGCATTGACAGCCATCTGTTGGTGCGGAATCAAGCGGGTCTGACTGAAGGATAGGAAGAGTTGAGGTAGTCATGAAAGTTCGGTCGAGTATTCGTCGAATCTGCGAAGGCTGCAAAATCGTGCGGCGTCGCGGTCGTATGTACGTTGTCTGCCGTTTAGATCCACGCCACAAGCAACGCCAAGGCTAGGGAGAGGAACGATGCCGCGTATTCAAGGTGTCGATATTCCGAACGACAAGTTCGTGTATATTTCACTGTCGTACTTGTACGGCGTCGGACAGAGGGTCGCGCTGCGTTTGTGCCATCAGATGGGCATCGATCCTTGTATGAAGGCTGGTCAACTGAGCGACGACAATGTCGCCAAGATTAACACATACCTTGACAAGGAAGTGTTAGCAGAGGGTCAGTTGCGGCGTGCCATTCAGCAAGATATTGGCCGATTGAAAGATATCAAGAGTTACCGCGGGATGCGGCATCGAAGGAACTTGCCTGTTCGTGGCCAGCGGACTCGTACGAATGCGCGCACTCGCAAGGGCGTGAAAAAGACGGTCGCTGGCAAGAAGGGCGTCAAGGACATGAAGCACTAGGCGTCGGGCCTGATGCTGAAACTCGAAGTTGGGGGGGGAAACGTGGCAGCCGGAAAGAAAAAAGTTCGAAGGCACGTCAATAAGGCGATTGCGTTCATTAAAGCAACATTCAACAACACGATTGTCACTTTGACGGACCCGGCGGGCGATGTGTTGTGTTGGGCGACGGCCGGCACGGCAGGATTCAAGGGAAGCCGAAAGAGTACTCCGTTTGCTGCGCAGCGGGCTGCGGAAATTTGCGCGGAGCGTGCGGCGAAATTTGGAGTGCGAGAGTTGGAAGTCCGGGTGAATGGTCCTGGGTCGGGCCGCGAAAGTGCGATCACGGGATTGCAAAACTCCGGGATCGTTGTGCGCTCAATTGAGGATATCACTCCGTTGCCGCATAACGGTTGTCGTCCACCGAAAAAGCGTCGTGTTTAGAGTGCTTGGCAATGTTGTCTGGGGTTTGAGTGCGGTTGCTTGGGGAGGTTTGCGATGCGAATTCGTTGGCGAGGTTTGGAACTACCGAGCAAAGTGCAGTTGCTTTCTGCAACCGCCACTCCGAATTATGGGATGTTCGTCGCAGAGCCATTTGAGCGCGGCTTTGGTGCGACAATCGGAAATAGTTTGCGTCGGATCATGCTAACGAGCTTGGAGGGCAGCTCCATTACGAAGGTGCGGATTCAGGGTGTGCAGCACGAGTTCACAACTGTTCCAGGGGTGGTCGAGGATGTTACGGATGTTTGTTTAAACATTAAGTCGGCAGTCGTGAAGAACCATAGCTCGACGCAAAAGATATTGCGAATCGAGCGGCACCAGCGTGGTGTTGTGACGGCTGGCGATATCATTTGTAGTGATCAAGTCGAGGTGCTGAATAAGAGCATGATTATCGCTACGATGACGGACGATGTGCCGTTCAACGTCGAGCTGACGGTTGAAAACGGCCGGGGCTATATCCCGGCGTCGGAATATCACGCGGCCCACGATGAGGAGCCGGGGCTGTTGCTGCTTGACGCGATTTTTTCACCAGTTGTGAGGGTGCGATATAAGATCGAGGATTGTCGCGTCGGTCAGCGGACAAACTACGACAAGTTGGTGATTGAGGTGTGGACTAACGGGACGATCACTCCGGAAATGGCGGTCGTTGAAGCAGCCAAGATTCTTCGGAAGCACCTTACGCCGTTTGTTTCGTTCCGCGAGGCGGGTGCCGAGATTAGCCCGGAAGGTGGCTTGCGAGGGATGATGGATGCGACCGGATATTCTCCGGTTGATTTAGAGTTGGAGGAAAAGCTGAACCAGAGTTTGGCTGAGTTGAACTTATCCGTGCGGGCAACAAACTGCCTGGAGTCGGAGGGGATCAATACGATTCGCGATTTGGTGACACGGAGCGAGGATCAGTTGTTGCAAGTGCGGAATTTCGGTGAGACGACTTTG
The DNA here is from genome assembly GCA_046156195.1 of Planctomycetaceae bacterium. Taxonomy (GTDB): domain Bacteria; phylum Planctomycetota; class Planctomycetia; order Planctomycetales; family Planctomycetaceae; genus SXKJ01. Next base: position 31,333 of record JBJXEX010000437.1, read on the forward strand.
GTTGAGGTTCGAGAGCGTTTGGGTGTTATTGGCCTGCGTTTGGGTATGAAAGTGTCGCGGTCAATGGCCGCTAAGTGACTGCGAGATCGGATTTGGATTTGATCGCGAGACTGCGTTGAGCGATGAAGAAAGAGTTGGGTGATTGATCATGCGGCACAGACTTAAGGGTCGGCATCTCGGACGGACAAGTTCCCATCGTAGAGCGTTGATGCGAAATTTGACTCGTGCTTTGATTTTGACTTGTGATCAAGAAGCGACTGGTGCGGCGAAGGCGAGCGGCCGGATTCGTACGACGTTGGCGAAGGCAAAGGAAGTGCGACCGTTTGTGGAGAAGTTGGTCACGATTGCGGTGCAAGCGAAAAAGTGCCTCGACTTGGCTAATGGAATTAGAGGTCCGCATGAGCGTGGTAGCGTGGAGTACAAGAAGTGGCGAGCGACTGAAGCGGGGCAGACGTGGTTGGAGGAGCAGGCGAGGTATATACATCTTCGTCGACAGTTGTTCGACACGCTTCGCAGTAAGCGGGCGGTGAGTTTGTTGATCGATCAACTTGCGGGCCGGTTTGAAGATCGTCCTGGCGGATACACGCGAGTGGCGAAGATTGCGAAACGGCGTTTGGCTGATGGGGCCTTCCTGGCATACATCGAGTTCGTTGGAGAGCCGACTCGATTGTCGGTTGTGCGCAAGAGTTGAAAATTGGGGCAGATAGCGAAGAAGCCCGGCGACTGACAAGTCGCCGGGCTTTTTCGTTTGTGGAGCGAGCGATACGCTCGGTATCGTGTATCGAGTTGCCATCGAAAACATCTGCGCATGTTCGCTCGTAGTGTCCCGATTTTTCGGATCGGTCTCGCTCCAAGTGGGGTCAATACGATTGAGGATGCGCAATCGGACTGAGAGAGACGTGTTGTGTCATCGACGATCGGTACGGTTTATTTGGTGGGTGCCGGGCCGGGCGATCCGGGATTGCTGACGTTGCGCGGACTGGAGTGTCTTCGTCGAGCGGATGTCGTGCTTTATGACGGGTTGGTGAATCCTGTTTTGTTGCGGCACTCGAAGGCACGCGCGGAGCGGACTTGTCGTGTTTCGGACGGTCGTGAGCGGCGTCTGGATCAGGGGGAGATCAATCGGCGGTTGATCGCGGCGGCGCAGGCTGGGAAGACCGTTGTTCGGCTGAAGGGAGGCGATCCGTTCGTGTTTGGTCGGGGCAGCGAAGAGGCTGCGGCTTTGGCTGCGGCGGGGATTCCGTTCGAGGTTGTGCCAGGTGTGACGGCGGCGGTCGCCGCGGGAGAGTATGCTGGGTTCTCGGTGACGCATCGCGAACATGCATCGGCAGTGGCCTTCATTACCGGTCATGAAGACCCGGCGAAGGATTCACCGAGTTTGGATTATCGAGTGCTCGCGGCTTTTCCGGGGACGCTCGTGTTCTACATGGGCTGGCATCGTCTGTCGCAGATCGCGGAAGCGTTGATCGCAGCCGGGAAAAACGGGGCGACTCCGGTGGCCGTGATCAGTCATGCTAGTTGGCCGTCGCAGCAAACCGTCACTGCACCGCTGCGAGCCATTGCGGGCGAAGTTGCTTCTGCGGGGCTGCGTCCGCCGTCATTGATTGTGGTTGGCGAGTGTGTCCAGCAGCGTGAACGAATAGCGTGGTTCGAGAAACGGTCGTTGTTTGGGCGACGGATTGGGGTGACCCGCGCGGACGAACAAGCAGACTTGCAGATTGATCGCATCTTTGAAATGGGGGCGGAGCCGGTCTTGATGGCGACGTTGGAGATTGAACCTCCGGAGACATGGGATGCGGTCGATGAGGTGCTGCGGCGGATCGGCGAATTTGACTGGATTGTTTTTACGAGTGGGAACGGCGTGCGAGCGTTGTTGCGGCGTCTCTGGGAATTGGGAGGCGATGCACGTCAGCTTGGGAAGGCGCGACTGGCCACGATTGGTCCGTCCACGGCGGCGGCGCTGCGCGAGTTTCAACTGCGAGCCGATGTTGTTCCAGAGACGTATCGGGCGGAGCATTTGGCTGCCGCACTGTGTGAAAAGGTGCGAGGGCAACGCGTGTTGTGGGCGCGAGCCAATCGCGTGCGGGACGTTTTGGGAACGGAATTAACGGCGGCTGGTGCTCAACTCGAAGAGACGGTCGTGTATCGGCATCATGACGTGGCGTCTTGGCCAGACGACGTCAATCAGCGGTTAGTCGCGGGGCAATTGGATTGGATTGGTGTCAGCAGTCCCGCCATCGCTCGCAATGTCTTGCGGTTGCTGCCGGAGCCGGCGCGAGCACATCTTGGTCAGAGAATACGGATAGCGAGCATCAGTCCGGTAACCTCGGCCACATGCCGGGAGATTGGTTTGCCGGTGTCGGCTGAGGCGACGGAGCACACTTGGGACGGGTTGTTGGCGGCGATTCAGCAGGCCGAGACGCGACCGGACACCGAGGAAAACAATAGACCTTTCACCGAAACACACTGATGAGCTTCTTTGCCGATCAAGCTCGTGGCCGGAATTGTTTCGAGACAAAAGAGCTTGCATCGTTGGTCAGGGCTGCATGGGTAGCGCGGAATATCGCAGGTCAGACGAGGCAACGGCATGTTTGAAATCATCATCGCGTTGGTTGTGTTGCTGGTGCTGTTGGTCGGTGGCTACTTCACGGGGTTGCTGACGTTGGCGTTCACGAATCCGGCGATTGGATTCGGAGCGGCGGCGGGGTTGATCGTGGTGCTGATCGTCCTGAGCAAAGTGCCGTTGAGTTACAACATTCAAAACTTGCTCGTGAGGTGGCGGACGACGTTGCTGACTGGGTTGGCATTCACGCTGGTGTTGTCGTTGCTGACGGTGATGTTGGCGTTCGTCAAAGGGATGTATGAGCTGACTCAGTCGAGCGGGCAGCCGGGAAACGTGTTGGTGTTGGCAGAAGGCTCGACGGACGAGGGCTTCAGCAATCTTGCTTTTGCGAACGTCGGAGACATTGAGGCTCAGGACGCGGTGGCGAAGGACGGGTTGCAGCCGCTGCTCAGCCGCGAGACCTACATCATTGTGAACCAGCCGGTCGCGGCGTCGGTGAAGGGGCGGCCGGAGCGACGCTTCTTGCAGATGCGCGGCGTCGATGACTCGCCGCTGACCGGGCGAGTTCACGGACTGCCGCTGTATCCCGGCGGAAGCTGGCTGTCGGACGCGGGTGCTCGCGAGTTGTCGCCACCGAAAGACTCGGCACAGAGGAACTCGACCGAGCCGGTCAATGCTTACGAAGTGGTCGTCGGCGAAGGGATCGCTCGCGAACTAGGGGCCGATCGGCCTGAGGCGATGTCGCATCCGCAGCTCAAACGATTGGATGTCGGCGACATGTTTCCCTTAAACGGTCGCGTGTGGTTGATCGTCGGTGTGCTGAAATCAGAAGGGAGCACGTTCGATTCGGAAGTCTGGGCGAAGCGTTCGATTGTCGGGCCGATGTTCGGTAGCGAGTCGTATTCGACGTTGGTACTGAAAGCGTCGAAGGATTTCCGGCACGACCAACGCGCGGCGTACAAGGCGGAACGGCTCGCAAAGATCGCGGAAGCGACGGCCAAGTCAGAGGACATCAAAAAGCGAGAGGCGATTGCAAAGGCCACCGGCAAAGAGTTCACCGAAACGCCGGACCCGATTCCGACTTGGACCGAGCCAAAGAGTGATGACCACTGGGACGCCGAGATGGTCAAGGCGTACTTCAACAACGACTACAAGAAGGCATCGGTCAACGCGATCGTCGAGACGGATTACTTCGAGAGCCTCAATCAGCTCAACCAACAGTTTCTGTACGCGATCGTTTTCGTGACGATCATCTTGTCAATCGGCGGTGTGTTCGGGGTGATGAATACGATGTTCGCGGCGATCAGTCAGCGGATCAAAGACATCGGCGTGTTGCGGCTACTGGGATATCGTCGCCGCTCGATCCTGGTTTGCTTCCTGCTGGAGTCGGTGCTGATCGCGATGATTGGCGGCTTGATGGGGGTCGCACTGGGCAGCCTGTCGGACGGTTGGACGGCGAGCAGCATAGTCGGCAGCGGTCAGGGAGGCGGGAAGTTTGTGGTGCTGCGTTTAACGGTTGATGCGCAAGTGTTGGCGGTCGGCTGTTTGCTGAGCTTGCTGCTGGGGTTCGTGGGAGGCTTGATCCCGTCGCTGAGCGCGATGCGGTTGTCGGCGCTGGAAGCGCTGCGGTGAATGAGTGGTGCATGCGGTTCGTGTGAGATGTCCCGCTTGAGCTGCGTTGCGACGTGGCACAAGTAAGGAACGATGGCTGACGCACGCGAGCCGCGTGCGGCACAAGGTGGGTGTCGGCGCATTCGACATGTTCGCTTTGAGCGCGCTGTCGCGAGCAATCGCTTCCGTTCGAGCATTCGCTGTGAGTCGCACGCTGCACGCGATGTCGGCGAGTTGCCGTCGTTGTCCCCCGAACAGGCGGCTCTTGCCGACTCGCGTCGCCGATATCTCGCTGTGAATTCACAGAAACAACTTGCCGAACCTCAGAACTTGCGTTGCCGCGTTCGCCCCAAGGCGTATCGCTCGCGGGAGTGGTGCGAGATGAAATCTCCGTTCGTTCGATTCAGCCGCTGTATTCGTTCTCCACTGTCACTTGTGACGGTCGGCCTCTGCACGCTGTGGGGCTGCCGACAACTGCCGAGTCCCTACCACTCAACCGAGTACGCTCAACACGCGGACGCGCCGTTGGCACCGAGTGCTCCGGTGGTCGGGGCGTATGAAGAACCGTCGGTCGCCAACAACTCCGATCTCAGCGGCGGCACCCCACCGATTGTGTCTCTGTCCGAAGGGGATGTCTTCCTGCCGTTGCCGGTCGAGCCGGCGAGCCCCGCGCAGCCAGTCACCAAGCCTGAGGAACCTCAATCGGAACCGCTGGAAACCGTCGTCGCTCCGGCACCCGCCAAGAAGTCGCCGACAGAGGCCGCGCCCGTGAAGTCACCCACGGTCGTTCCGAAACTCGAAGTTCCGCCAGAGCCGGCTCCCAAGAAAGAACTGTCGCTGAGTCCAGAGCCTGAGCCGGCAGCCACGCCCACGCCCTCGTCCAAGTCGCAGACGATGCCGAAAGAGTTAGCGTCGATCGACGGCGACAAACCGGTCAACTCGGACAAGCCTATCATTGCGGATAAGCCTGTCGCGCCAAGCGAAGCGGCGAAGCCCACGGCGGAACCGGCCTTAGCTTTCGACAATGAAGTCTTTTCGCTGAACTCGTACTGCGACGGACTGGTATTCGACTCGCAAGGGTTCGGTTATGTGTCTCACAAGAATCGGATCATTCGGTTCTCGCCGACGGGCGAATCGTCAGTCTGGGCGACGCTCAGCAGTCCGAAGGGGCATCGCATCGAACCGGAAGGGACACACCTGGTCTGTGATGTCGAACGTCGGTCGGTGGTGCGTTTGTCGTTCGAGGGGAAGTTGGTCGGCGTGGCGGCGAAGGACTGCGACGGTGCGCCGTTTCGTGCTCCGTATGACATCGCGGTCGATCCCAAAGGGGGCTTTTATTTCACTGATCCGGGGTATGTGCAGATCAAGAACCCGATCGGCAAGCTGCACTACGTCGATCGCACGGGCAAGGTCTCGGTAGTCGCCGCGAAGATCGGGTATCCGACGGGAGTCGTTTACGATTCTGCTCGGCAGCGCGTGTTGGTTGCGGAATCGCAGTTCAATCGCATCCTCGAATTCAAACTGTCGGAACCGGGGAAGATCGAATCGCACGAGGTGCTGGTGCAACTGCCGAAGTCGGCGGACTCCGACTATCACTTGGCCAGCTTGTGTCTGGATGCGGACGGGAACTTGTATGTGACTCAACAACAGACGAAGACGGTCCACGTCTTCGATCGGCAAGGCCGCCCGTCCGGCCGCTTCTCGACAGGTGGGGTGGCACCGAGTTCCGTCGCGCTGCGAACGCCGGACTCCGAGGATTTGTTCTTCGCCGGTGAGGCCGATGGTCGCACGCGACACGGGAAGGTGATGCGTCTGAACCTCGGCAAGTAGTGCCGATCGTGTGAGCGGAGGGGCGAAGGAATTGGCAAGCAGAGCGGAAGTTGCTGCCTGACGAGGTGCTGAATCGAAAGCAGCCGTGTGGTTCCTCCACGGCGATTCGTTGCCGGACTCAAACCAACTTCGCGATCGGCTTCCCTTTGTTGCCGAGCGTGAAGGGGCGGCCGTCCGGTGAATGAATTTCCTGATCGTGCGGGATGCCCATTGCCACAGCGATCGTGGCGTTGAAATCTTCGGGAGTGACGCCGTCGGACTCGACGCGATAGGCATCGGCGTCGCTCTTGCCCCAAACTTGGCCTCCTTTGATCGGGCCACCTGCCAGCACGCACGAATATGCGGCGGGATGATGATCGCGTCCGCTGTTCTGGTTGATCTCTGGGCGACGACCGAACTCGGTGCCGATCACGACCAACGTGTCTTTCAGCAAACCTCGACTGCTCAAGTCAGAGATCAGGTGCGCGGCCGCTCGATCGAGTTCACCGCCGATGTTGCCCATCTTCGTCCACAGGTCCGTGTGATGGTCCCAACTCCCCAGCGAGACCTCGACGTATCGCACTCCGTTCTCAACCAATCGCCGAGCCAACAAGCAGCCCTTGCCGAAGCGGGTGTCGCCGTAGGCTTTCTTCGCGTCGTCCGATTCCTTGCTGATGTCGAACGCCTTCAGGTCTTCGCTGCGCAACAGATGAATCGCGTCCGAGTAGAGATCGTCATAGCCCGTGACCTTGCGATTCTTCCCGGCCAGCTTGCGGAAGTCGCTATCAAAGGCGTGCGACAGATCCATCCGTTTATCGAACGCCGAGTTGTTGAGGTACGCGGGCGACTTCGTGTTCTGCAAGCCGAGCGACGGATCGCCGACCGGCACCGGAGCGAACTCGGCTCCGAGGTATCCCGGCCCGATGCCGCCGCCAACATGCACCGCAACCGGCAACTCCTTGTGAATCCGACCGAGCATCTTATGCACCCACGAGCCGAGTCCCGGATGCCGCGTCGTCGCGATCGGCTTGTAGCTGGTGCTCATCAAGTAGCGCGCCTGTTCATGCGCGGCCGTGCTGGTATTCATCGAGCGGATGACCGCCAGCTTGTCGGCGATCTTGGCGAGTTCCGGCAACTTCTCGCCAAATTGCACGCCGGAAATCTTCGTTTGAATCGGCTTCGTTTCTCCCTGCATCTTGCTCTTCGGTTTTGGATCGAACGTGTCGAGCTGCGACATTGCTCCTTGCATGTAGAGGTAAACGAGATGCTTGGCCTTGCCGCCGCTTGATGGCGACGACTTTGCAGCCGCCGACTTTTTCTCATCTTTCTTGTCAGCCGCGGCGAGCGCCGCCGCGAAGCCAGCCTGCAGCACGGTGACACCAAGACAATACTTCGCCATGTCGGCCATCAACTGCCGGCGCGAGAGGTCATCGAGTCGAGACGGATCGAACTGAAACATGGTTGGTCCTTTGGTCAAATTGAGTATCAGCGGTCTATAACACATCGCCCAATCAACTTCATCTGGCAGTTATTGTGCCCTCGTCAAATCGTCAAAAAAATCGCAACCACCGAAAAAGTCTTCATGGTCATCAGGGGCTTACGTCGAAACTCAGGGAGCGTTTCAAACCCGCTTGCGTCGGATGTCAGTTCGTCAACGGCTTGCTGAGCAAGAAGATGGGATTGACGACCTTTCCCAAACCTCTTACAAGCCTCACCCAGATTGGCGAACCCAAGTGCTCTGCCAGTTTCGGTGTTCTTGAAGAGGTTAGGTCATCAGTCTGCAACGGTCGATGAATGAAATCTGGCTGAACGCAACGCGGGATAAACGGAGTGAATCCTGGAAGCCGTCCCTCATTCTGGGTGCCAGAGGGGCGGCATCAGTTCCCGGCACCCACCTCAAAGGAGTAGTGACTATGGCTGCTGCAAAGAAAGTTGAAGCGAAGAAGTCCACGAAGGCCCCCGCTGGCAAGAAGACCGCGAAGAAGGCCAAGTAACGAATGACCCTCGGGTCACTCAGAAGCCAACAGGCCGAGCAAACTTTTGCTCGGCCTGTTGCTTTTGGTGCGGTGACAATCGTTCGAGCACCCCGCCATAATCGTTTCCGTTCTCGCCTCGCGTTCCCATGCTTCGAGGCTGTGAAGTATTGGAGCCGGAAGATTTAGAGCCGCGACCGTCAGGGAGCGGTTCTTGAAACGACCACTCCCTCACGGTCGCGGCTCCAATTCATCACCGACAGGGATCGCCAAGCCGCTCGATCTGATGCAGAGCGTGGAAACGAAAGAAGTGTTGCTCATCGCTCCCCGCAAGAGTTCACCGGAGACCGATCATGTCGCTGACGCCCGACCGACGAGTCGGTTTCACTCTCATCGAACTGCTGGTGGTGATGGCGATCATCAGCATTCTGGTTTCAATGTTGTTGCCTGCCGTGCAGAACGCTCGTGAAGCGGCGCGGCGGACTCAGTGCCAGAACAATCTCAAACAGATTGGACTCGCGCTCCACAACTATCACGAATCGCATTTGGTCTTTCCGCCTGGCTCGATCGGCATTGCGCCGCCGAGCACTGTCGTCATCTGCGGGTCCGGCACCGGATTCGGAGCGGTGGATATTTGGAGTGAAGCGGCCAGCGCGGCGAGCGGAACGCACGGCACCAGTTGGATGCTCCGCATCCTGCCACAGCTCGAACAAGGCAACATCTTCAAGCAGTGGAATTGGTCGCAGAGCGTGCTTGGAAACGCGGCTGTCGCCCGGCGAAACATCCCTCTGTTCTATTGCCCGTCGCGTCGCTCCGAAGTGCGGTCAGAAGACACGGCGATCATGTTTCAAAACTGGACGGCTGGCGGAACGGACTACGGTGGGAGCTTGGGCGGGTGCAACGGCTATCACAACTGCGGCAACCATGAAAGCTGGCTGGTCGCGAACGGTCGCCGCCCGTTGTCCCCGTGCAAGGGAATCTTCTGGGTCAACGGCAAGACATCGTTAGCGAATATCCGAGACGGCACCTCGCACACAGTCATGATCGGCGAAGTGCAACGCCTGAAGGGACCGACGGGAGTCCCTCTCGATCAGCGCACCAGCCAAGACGGTTGGGCGGTGGGAGCCTCTTCGACCCACTTCAGCACTTGCAGCGACGCCTGCGTGGGAATCAACGGCAATCATTTCGAGGAACCTGGAAGCACTCATCAACTCGGAGCGTTTCTGGGGCTCGCGGATGGATCGGTCAAGTTCGTCTCGGAGAACATCAACATCTTCGTGCTCTCCGCGCTCGGCACCATGGCCAACGGCGACGGACCATCGCAAGAACTGTGACCCGTAGCTTAGGCGGCCCGCCTGAGAGGCTGTCCGAGAAGTTGGATTTCGCCGCAGCCTGATTTGAAAGCGAGGTTTCTGAATGCCACGGTTCAGCACTTTGTTCGCCGGATTTCTGACGGTGCTCGTGAGCCTCAACGCCATCATCGCCGACGAGATGACGTTCACCGAAGTCTCCGAGTCGGCCACCATCGAGTTCTCTCCCGCTGCAAATGAAGACGCCGTTCCGCCGCACTTCCGATTGAAGCCGCATCGCTTCGAGGCCGAAGCGGAATTCCTGCGCGAGACAGTCACGCTGCGCAGGTATTCGGTGACGTTCCCATCGCCGGTGGAAAGTGAGTTGTCGGAGAACAACACGGTGTATGCCGAATACTTTCAGCCGGCGGGACCGGGTCCGTTTCCGGGAGTCGTTGTGCTGCACATCCTGGGGGGCGAGTTCCCACTGTCTCAAACGGTGGCGAGCGCGTTGGCTCGCGCGAAGGTGGCCGCGCTCTTCGTCAAGATGCCGTATTACGGTGAGCGGCGCAGTAAAGACTCTCCGCGCCGCATGATCTCGCGCAACCCGCGCGAGACCGCGGAAGGGATGACACAAGCGGTGCTCGACATTCGCCGAGCGGGTGCGTGGCTGGCGGCTCGGCCGGAGGTGGACAAGCAACGGCTTGGTGTCACCGGCATCAGTTTGGGCGGCATCATGTCCGCTCTGTCGGCGGCGGGTGAGCCGCGATTTCGCAAAGTCGCGATCTATCTCGGAGGCGGGAAGCTCGGCGAGAACCTGTGGGGCATGGAGCATCGCGATGCGGAAGCGTTCCGATCCGAATGGCTGAAGGCGGGCGAATCGCGCGACTCGTTCTTGAAGTTACTCGAACCGGTCGATCCGGCGACTCACGGCCGGTTGCTCAGAGACCGCGATGTCCTGATGGTCAACGCGAAGACCGACGAGATCATCCCACACGCCGCGACGATGGCCCTGTGGGATTCGATCGGCACGAAGCCAGAATTGGTGTGGCTCGATGCCGGCCACATCACAGCCGCCGCGTATCTGCCTGGCGAGATGGTTCGGCTGCAAAAGTTCTTCACCGCTTGGAAGCCGTAGCACAGGCGGCTCGCCTGTGAAAATTTAGAGCCGCGACCGTGAGGGAGTGGTGATCGCAGTCGTCTACTTCAGCGGTCGCCGCGCGGTGACTTGAAAGTTCTCGACCTTCAGTCGCGTCTTGCCGTCTTGTTCGAGGGACGAATCTCCCCGCTCGACCGAGAAGATTTCCCAGCGATCGTTGCCCCATTCATTGAGCCTCTGAGAGAGCAGTCCCGGCTCCACGGTCTCGCTGCGGTATTCCCAGCGGTTGGGTTTTGTCTCCACGTCTGATTGAGCGGGTTGGCCAAAGAACATCACGGCAAACACAAACGCGACAAACAGACCGACAAAGGACCAGACACGATTCATGACCAGACTCCTGAACTTAGGGAGTAGCCACGTTCGCCAGAACGTAGGCGATGAGGAGGAAGACTACGCTCTGGCGAGCATTTCAGACTCGTAGCGGCTCCACCTTTTGGTTGCCGAGTTCACCGTATCGTTGCCGAATCGGCTCAACGATATCGGCGAGAAACGCATCAACTTGCTCCGGCGCGCGGCCGACGAATCGCCGAGCATCCAACGCACTACCGAGATCGACAGAGACAAACGCCGCGTCGGTCTTCAGCCGTTCGAGCAAGTCGTTTGCTCGTCCGAATTCTTTGACTTGCTGAGCCGCCGCTTGGCTGTGAACTCGGATGCGCTCATGCAGGTCTTGACGATCCCCGCCCGCTTGGACCGCGGCCATCAGGATTTCTTCTGTCGCCATGAATGGCAACTCTTCGCCCAGATTCTTTGCGAGCACCTTGGGATACACGACCAATCCATCGGCGATGTTGCGATACAAGATCAAGACCGCGTCGATCGCCAGAAACGCTTGAGGCAACACGAGTCGCCGATTCGCGCTGTCATCAAGCGTCCGTTCGAGCCACTGCGTCGCGACCGTCTGAGCGAGATTCGCCGGCAAATTCATCGCGAAACGAGCCAGTGAACACATTCGCTCGGAACGCATCGGATTCCGTTTGTAGGCCATCGCGGACGAACCGATCTGCTGCTTCTCGAACGGCTCTTCGAGTTCCTTGCGGCTTTGCAGAATTCTCAAATCGGTCCCCGCCTTGTGAGCCGACTGCGCGATGCCGCTCAGCACGTCGAGCACCTGAGCATCGACCTTGCGCGAGTACGTCTGCCCGGTGACCGCGTAGGCCGCATCAAATCCCATCTTGGACGAGACGCGGCGGTCGAGTTCCTCGATCTTGGCATGATCGCCATTGAACAGCGTCATGAACGACGCCTGCGTGCCGGTCGTCCCTTTGACTCCGCGAAACTTCAGCGAATCGAGTCGATGCTCGATCTCCGCGAGGTCGAGCACCAAGTCGTAGCACCACAACGTCGCACGCTTGCCGACCGTCGTCGGCTGAGCCGGCTGCAAATGCGTGAAGCCGAGACACGGCAACTCACGGTACGTCGCCGCGAATTTTCCTAATTCGTCAATGACCGCGACGAGCTTCGACTGAACCAACTGCAATGCCTCGCGCATCAAGATCAAGTCGGTGTTGTCGGTGACGTAGCAGCTAGTCGCGCCGAGATGAATGATCCCTCGCGCCGAGGGGCAGCGGTCGCCGTAAGTGTGGACGTGAGCCATCACATCGTGCCGCAGTTCTTTCTCGTACTTCGCGGCCAGCGTGAAGTCGATGTCGTCGGTGGCCGCTCTCAACTCGGAGATCTGAGATTCGGAAATCTCGATGCCGAGTTCCCGCTCCGCCTCCGCCAGAGCAACCCACAGCCGTCGCCAGGTCGAGTGCTTACGTTGCTCAGACCACAACTCGGCCATCGCCCGCGAGGCATATCGCTTGATGAGCGGATTTTCGTAAACGTCGTGACTCACGGTTTGCTTTCCAAGTTCGTTTAACCCCGACGCCAACGGCGCAGGCGTTTGATTGTTGCGACCGCTGTTTCACCACAGTCGCCGAAGTCCCGCGGACCTAGTAGGGATGGAAATCGTTTAACGGCAAGCCGAAGGCGTAGACGACGAAGCCGCAACGTGGCGCGACTCGGAGCGGTTGTGAACGACGTGGCGAGCAGGGCGTCAGCCCCTGGTAGTCACGATGCCCGCAGGATACTGCGGGCAGAAAGAAGAATCATGTCCGCAACAGCAGATCATTTTCCGCCCCACATTTCTTGCCAACTCCTGCGAGTGGAACCCCGGCTGGCAAAAGATGTGGGGCGAAAAATGAAGCACAAACACTGCGGAAAAGCGTCGCATGGGCGAACAAACTCCGCCGAGTTCGATTGCGCAAGTCTCCGCCCCGGACAAAGACTCGAATTCGCGCGCCGACCAGTTTTCGGGCTGAATTCGGTTGAGTCGGCGGGGCAATCGCGTCACACTCCCCGCCTTTCTGGCCGGCCGGCCCGTGTAAGCCGAGTGATGTCGCTGAACTCGCCTGAGTTCAGGATCTGGATCTTTTATGGATTCAGCATCCTTGGTAGCACGGCTGGAGTTTGCCATCACTGTCTTCGGAGGCGTGACATAGCGTCGCGCAGCCTCCTCCTGTTGAACTAAGGAGCGTCGTGTGTCGGTTCGCATTCGTATGACGAGAATGGGTCGCAAGCATCGGCCCTTCTACCGGATCGTGGTGATCGATCGCCAGAAGGCTCGCGAGGGCAAGTCCATTGAGGAGGTCGGCACCTACGACCCAATGGTCAAAGACAAGTCCGCTCGCGTGAAGTTGAAGATGGATCGGATTGAGTATTGGCAATCGGTCGGTGCCACGCCGTCGGATCGAGTCGCCACGCTCATCAAGAAGGTGAAGAACAATCGCTGGACGGACCAAGGTGCCGCTCCCGTGTTGACTCCACAGAAGCCTCCGAAAGCCCCGCCAACCGCCGAGGCACCGGCTGAGGAAGCTCCGGCTGAAGGCGGAGAGGCCAGCTAGGTCGGGCAATGAAAAATGAGAAATGAAGAATGAAGAATGCAAATTTGATCGCCCCCGCATTTTGCATTTCTCATTTTGCATTTGTCATTTTCCATGATGGATCATCATGCGGTTCGACGTCCTCACCCTCTTCCCGGAAATGTTCGAGGGCTATCTCTCGCAGAGCCTGCTCAAGTTGGCGATCCAACGTGGGCTAGTCAGCGTGAAGCTCTGGAACTTCCGAGACTGGGCGACCAGCAAACGCAAGTCGGTGGACGACACGCCCTATGGCGGTGGGCCAGGCATGTTGATCATGTGCCCGCCCGTGTTCGATGCGGTCGAGGCGGTACAGCCAGACGCCGACCAACCCGGTCAGCTCATCATGCTCACGCCGCAGGGCCGGAAGCTCGATCAAAAGTTGGTGGAAGAACTCGCTCAGCACAAACGGCTGCTGTTGCTGTGCGGAAGATACGAAGGATTCGACGATCGAATCCGACAAGGTTTGCAGCCGTTGGAAATCTCGGTGGGCGATTTCATCTGCAACGGCGGCGAAGTGCCGGCGATGCTCTTGATCGATTCCGTGATTCGACTTATTCCGGGAGTGCTCGGCGATGAGACCTCTCACAAGTACGAATCGTTTTCCGACACCGGACTTTTGGAGCACCCGCAGTTCACGCGACCTCGCGAGTTCCGCGGAATGACGGTCCCCGAAGTCCTACTCAACGGGAATCACGCCGAGATCCAGCGTTGGCAAGACCAACAAAGTTTGCAACGAACTCAAGAACGTCGCAGCGATCTGGTCCCACCAGCGGCTGTTGACGAAGACACAAAAACCAAGAAACCGAAACGCCAGCGACGCGATTAGCGTCGCAACCACAATCGTTTAACGGCAAGCCGAAGGCGTCCGCGTCGTAATTGGGCGACTCACTCCTACCGCCTCCGGCTTACGGTTAAATGAGACCTGCGAAAATGGGAGTCCGAAATCATGATTAACAAGCTCATCAAAGGCGTCGAAGACCAATTCCTACGTGCGGACCCACTGAACTTTGAAGTGGGGGACACGGTCGATGTTCATTGCCGAATTCTCGAAGGGACCAAAGAACGCATCCAGGTTTTCACCGGCGTCGTTCTCGCTCGTCGGGGAGCCGGAACCCGCGAGATGTTCACCGTTCGCCGCATCGTTGGCGGCGAAGGAGTCGAACGCATCTTTCCAGTCAACTCGCCGAAAATTGCCAAGCTGGAAGTCGTCCGTCACGGCAAGACTCGCCGAGCCAAGCTCTACTACCTTCGCAAACGCGTCGGCAAAGCCACGAAGCTGGTCGAACGCCGTGCCAAGGAACCCAAGGCCAAGGCTCCGGCCGCCGAGTAGTGTGGCCGCTGGACTCTCAGGCAATGGAAAATGAGAAATGCGAAATGGAGAATGCAAAATGAAGTAGTTGCCATTTTGCACTTTTCATTTTCCATTTCTCATTTTCCATTCTCGTCTTCGAGACCACTGCCATGCCGGGTCTGTGGAACAAGCTGTTTGGAAATCGCGGCGAGCGAGCTGCCGCGAGATTCCTCAAACGGCAAGGCTTCCGCATTGTCCAGAAAAACTATTCGACGCCGTGGGGCGAGATCGACATCGTGGCGCTCGACGGCACGACGATCGTCTTTGTCGAAGTCAAGACGCGGACGTCGCTCGTCGCCGGCCGGCCAGAAGAAGCGGTGGAGCTTCATAAGCAAAAGAAGCTGACCAACATGGCGTTGGCGTATTTGAAAAAGCACAAACTCCTCGAACACTCGGCACGCTTTGACGTCGTCGCCATCGTCTGGCCCGACGACGCTCGTGAGCCGGACATCCGCCACCTTCGCAACGCTTTCGAGCCGGTCGGCAAATGGCAGTTCTTTTCGTAATCGTAGCAGGCACACTCCGTGTGCCGTCGAACCTCGGTCATCAAGTTGTTTCAAATCTGGTCGGCATCTGACGGCACACGGAGTGTGCCTGCTACTAATGAGGCAATCATGAAAATCGGACTGGTCGGATACCAAGGCAGCGGCAAGAGCACACTGTTTGAGTTGCTCAGTGGGCACAAGCCAGATATCTCGAAATCGCATCTGGGCCAAGTCGGCATCACGACCGTGCCGGACGAACGGTTCGACAAGTTGGTCGCGTTTCACAAGCCGAAGAAAATTTCGCCCGCAAAGATTGACCTCTTCGACACCCCCGGCTTGATGAAAGGGGACAACACCCACAACGCTCAGCGACTGGGGATCATTCGCGAGTCCTCCGCGTTGGCTCAAGTCATCGCCGTCTTCAACGGAGTCGATCCAGTCGTCGAAGCCCGCGCCTTCGAGGACGACATGATCCTGGCCGACCTGCAAGTCGTCGGCAACCGCATCGAGAAATTGAAGAAGGATCTGCTCAAGCCCCGCCCCGCCACCGAGAAGGACGAACTCAACGCGGAACTCGCAGCGTTGGAGTTCGTCGTCAACAAGCTTAACAACGGCGAAACGCTGCGAGGCATCCCGTTCACCGAAGTCCAAGACAAAGCCACCAGGTCGTTCGCGCTGCTGACTCGGAAGCCAAAGATGGTCGTGCTCAACACGGCCGACTCGTCGGTCGATGCGAAACAACTCGCCGACCTCAAGGCGATCGGCATCACCGCGATTGCCGGCCCCGTCGGACTCGAACTGGAAGTCGCCTCGCTCCCCGAAGAAGACCGCGCGCTCTTCGCCGAAGAGATGGGCCTGACCGAATCGTGCCGCAGCAAACTGCTGCGTGCGATCTTCGAGATCACCGAGCAAATCACCTTCTACACCTGCGACGAAAAAGAGGTCCACGCCTGGCTGCTGAAACGCGGCAGCAGCGCCCTCGAAGCCGCTGGTACGATCCACACCGACCTGGCTCGCGGATTCATCCGCGCCGACGTCATGTCCACCGACGACCTGCTGCGGCTCGGCTCCGAAAAAGAAGTCAAAGCGGCCGGCCTGTTCCGCACCGAAGGCAAAGAAGCCGTCATTCGTGACGGCGACGAAATCGTCATCCGCTTCAGCGTGTGAGTAACCCGCGAAGGGGACGCGTCGATCCAACCTCTCGTTCGCTGGCGGTGATGAACAAGTCTTTGCATACTGTGCCGCGTTCTGTCCCCTGCTGACAGGAGTGTAGCGCATGTCTGACGTTCGCATGATTCGAGTCTTCAGCGCCTCAAACTTTCGATCCGCCTGCGGCGATGGCGTGGGAGTGCGGTGCGTCGGTCTGAGAGATCGCCATTCCGGTCGAAGCGGGCGATGTTTCGGCCCCAGCGAGAGCAGGGCCGGCCTCAGCGGGAGTCGGTCTGCTCGAAGCGGCCGTGGTTCCGGTCGCAGTCGGAGCCATTGCTGTCCCAGCCGGAACCAGTCCGCTCAAAGCGGCGGTTGCTCCGGTGAAGGCCGCAGCCACATCTCTTCAAGCGGGAGTTGTTCCACTTCGAGCGGGAGCCGGGCATTTCGAGGAATCCGGCGTTCATTTCCAAGCGGCAGCGGCTCATTTCGAGGAATGAGGGCATTTTCCTGGCCTCCGAAAGGGACAACTTGAGGGCGTGCGTGATGCGTAAGAGGCGTATCTAATTCAACTTAAGACAAGGAGTACGGCTATGGCAGACTTTATTCCGGCGACCGACGGCGATTTCGACAGCTACACCGACAACTTCAATACCTATGTGAACGCCAACCTCGCCGATTTTGGCTTGGTGGCGGGTGACGTGGCGGTTCTGAATGCCGCCCAGACCGGGTGGGATTCGGCCTATCCGTTGGTCGCTCCGGCCGTGGCGGCGGCGAGTGCGGCGACTCAGGCGAAGACGACTGCTCGTGACACGCTGACCGCCGCCCTCCGAGCGTTGGTCAAAGTCATTCAGGCGAAACCGGCGGTCACCGCGGAATCGAAACAGGCCATCGGCATCACCATCGCCGACACGACCAAGACTCCGGTGGCCGTCCCCACGACGGCTCCGGTCGGCCGCATCGAGCAGCCCAACCGCCTGGAACACAACCTCAATTTCGCCGACGCGACCACGCCCACGTCGAAGGCCAAGCCGGCCGGCGTGCGCGGTTGCCAAATCTGGGTCAAGATCGGCACCACGCCCCCCGCCAGCGTCAGCGAACTGAACGACCTCGCGACCGACACGCGGACCCCGTATGTCGCTACAGTTCGACGCCGCCGACGCCGGCAAAACCGCCTACTACTGGCTCCGCTGGGAAAACACCAAAGGCGAAACCGGGCCCTGGTCAGCAGTTGTGTCGGCAACGATTACGGGGTAGTTCCCATACCAAACGATTGGTATCTCAAGACCGTTTTTGGGGGGCGCGGTTTATCCGTTAGGAGCTTATTCCGCGCGAGATGCCAATCATTTGACTCCGCTCTCGATGCTCGAGAAGTCACGCATGATTGAAAGGGTCACAATGAACCAAGCCGAATTCGTCAATCTTGAAGAGCGGGCACGCACAGCAATTAGTTTAGGCGAAAGCCACTTTCGCGAATTTAAGAGCGCACTTCATGGCTCCCCGGAACGAAAAGTCGCGAGAGAAGTTAAGTCTATTGGCAAAGACATCGGAGAGGCGCTGGTCGCGTTTGCAAATGCCGATGGAGGAGAACTTCTAGTCGGTGTGGAAGACGATGGTGCAATCACAGGGATTGATTGCGTGGCACCGTCGAAACTCGAATTCCTTACGAAGGCAGCGGAGCTACAAGTTCATGAGAAGACCCCTTTGCCTCCCGTAAGAATCGCTACGTTAAAGCTCGATGATCGCCAGGTGCTTTACTTCTCGGTTTCGAAGAGTACATCGCACGTCCATCTAACTTCTGATGGTCGATGTTTGCAGCGGAGAGACTTAGAAACGGTGCCAATCGCCCCTCATGAGATTCTTTTTGATCGAAAGGAAAGGGCATCGAGAAGTTACGACCGCGAATACTTGGATGGTGCTACGGCTGCTGACCTAAATGGTGATTTGGTTAAAGCGGTTGCCGATCAGCTTTCTCCTGGAATGAGCGTCGAAAAATGCCTCCAATACTTAGACCTTGCTGAATACATCGGTCCTGGACTGCGGCTTCGTCGCGCCGCGCTACTGCTCTTTGCAAAGGATCCTAATCGTTGGCATCCGAGACTTCAGATTCGAATTCTCAAGATTGCAGGAACCGCGGTCGGAACCGGACCAAATTACAATGCGAAGTCAGATCAAGTCGTCACGGGCAACATTCTCGAACTGATCGAACGCGGATGGGACGGGCTTCGTCCCCAATTAGTGCAAACCCGGCTTGGGCAGGGAGCACGTTTTCAATCAACGGTGATGTATCCCGAATTGGCCTGCCGGGAAGCCTTATTGAATGCGATCGCGCATCGCGATTTTTCCGAGGAAGGACGCGCCATAGAGATATTTGTTTTTGATGACCGTATGGAAGTGAGAAACCCAGGAGGGCTGCTGTCATCAATCACGTTAGACGATCTTCTAACATTCAAAGGAATTCATCAGTCTCGAAATGCGATGATCTCACGCGTCCTTCGCGAACTTGGCTACATGCGCGAGCTCGGAGAAGGAATGCGGCGCATGTTTGAATTGATGCGAGCCAATGAATTGACCGCACCCGAATTGGTTAGCGATAGCAATTCATTTGGCGTCACCCTGCGCCACAGTACGATTTACTCACCGCAGCAGGTTCTTTGGCTTCAGCACTTTGACAATTTCAATCTCAACCGGGAGCAGAAGGCCATTGTTGTGTTGGGGATGGGTGGCACCGTGATTGCCCCGCAGGACGTTTGGGATAATCTCGGTATTGTTGATACCGAATACTATCGGCAGCTTGTGAGATCACTCCAAGATCTTCAAATACTGTCGTCCGAAATTCCCAAGACGGAAGCACAGCGTCTCGCCAAAAAAAGACGAACTTCAGTGCGGAAAATCCCGCGTTTTAGAATTGCGATTCCGAAAGCTACCGAATTAGCCGCCGCAAAAACGCCGCCATCGAGAATTCAAAGGATCGAATTAGATGCCGCGGCAGACGCTCCAGATTCCGAGGCACAACTCTGGATTGCAAATCTGCCATATTCAGTGGATGAAGCGGCACTGATCGATCACCTGTCAGCATTTGGCGAAGTCGAGAATGTTCATATTCCCAAAGATCCTGATGGGAAATCACGCGGCTATGGGTTCGTCGAATTCAGTTCGCCGGATGAGGCTAACCGATTGCTCAATGAACTGAATGAGAAGGACTTCCAGGGTCGCCGAATGGTAGTTCGTAAGGCTCTGCCGCGTAGCCGGGATCGAATCAAATAGATCTTTCGGATTTTACAATGCACCACGGCGACGTTTCCCCGGAGATTGCTCAAGGTCTGCTGGCGCTCAAGAAGCGGATTGACGCCGCGAAAATCCCGTCGTCCAAGCTCGACCAAACCATCAATGTCGCGGTCTGGAATATCCGCGAGTTCGGTAAGAAGCGACGCACCGAACCGGTCCTACTTTTCTAAGCTTGACCCCACCGCGATCAGACGAATGAGGAGAGATCCTTGAGTTCTGCACCAATAGGATTCCTGAGTTATGCTCGCTCCGACGACGAGCACGATAAAGGACGAATCACTGAGATTCGCCAGCGGTTGAGTGGCGAGGTGCGCATTCAAACCGGAGAGAGCTTTCACATCTTCCAAGATCGAGATGACATCGCTTGGGGCCAGCAGTGGCAGCTTCGCATCTTTGAATCGCTTGATGAAGTGACGTTTCTTATTCCGATCCTGACTCCCGGATTCTTCAAGAGTGAGCCTTGTCGGTCCGAGCTCCAGCGATTTCTTGATCGGGAGCGCGAGCTGCATCGCGCCGATTTGATTTTGCCGGTTTACTACGTCGATTGTGCAATGCTCAACGACTCGCAGATACGGCAAGAGGATTCACTTGCGCAGGCAATCTACACTCGGCAATATGCCGATTGGCGGGAACTTCGTTTCGAGGCGATCACTTCACCGCAGGTCTCCAAAGTAATCGCGAAGATGGCTAAGCAGGTTGCCGAAGCGCTCAGCCGACCAAGCACCAAGTCCGCAGTAGCGGTTACAGCATCCCTCGGTCCGCAATCGGAAGTGAGTTCGAATGACAAATCAGCGGCGCTTGCACATGCAGATGACCGATTAAACAAACCGATTGATTTTGGATCGACGCTGCCCGAAATCGCCAAGCGTTTTAAGATTCGTATGGACGAATTCAACGCGATCGATGGCGGAGGGCCGAACAAGTTTCTTGATCTTGGCACGCATGTCTTCACATGCGTTGCGATTTGTCTTGACCGCTATGCAACTCATACGGCCACGACACGCGAGAATCGAAATATCGCCCAAACGTTATCACTAAAGCTAAAGCGACTTGCGAACTACGACCCCAAGTATCTGAGTCGAAATCCGTTTCCCAAGTTTTGGGCTGATGGAACCGAGATCTGCGAAGAACTGGTCGCACACTCAAGCCATTTAGAACGTATTGCTGGCCGATAGTGAGGTGAGGTAGCACGCGAAGATCATCGGGATCGACCAACAGGCCCTTCGGTGACTCTGGTCGTACCACCCGAATGATCGATCTTTGATCGGAGTCTCTCATGCACCACGGCGACGTTTCCCCGGAGATCGCTCAATTTCTGCTGGCGCTCAAGAAGCGGATTGACGCCGCGAAAATCCCGTCGTCCAAGCTCGACCAAACCATCCATGTCGCGGTGTGGAATGTCCGCGAATTCGGCAAGGTCCGCCGCACTCCAGCGGCCATCCACTTCATCGCGGAAATCCTGGGACAGTTCGACCTCGTGTCCCTCGTCGAATTGCGGAACGATCTGACCGACCTCGGTCGCGTGCTCCCGATCCTGGGGCCGAGTTGGGACGTCGTGTACTCCGACTGGAACGACGACGCCGGCGGCAACCAGGAACGGACCGCGTTCCTGTTCGATCGGCGGGCCGTGACGTTCAACCCGCCGCGGCGGGGCCGCCGAAGTGGACGCCCCGCGCGAGAAAGAGGCCACCGAATACCTCGCCTAGCAGTCCTTCTGGCGCGCTCCCTACATGTGTTCCTTCCGAGCCGAAGCGACCGACGAAGCGCAGCTGCTGAGCTTCTGGGACATCGCCGAGAACACTCCCTGGACCGAATACCAAGCCGACCTCGCCAGCTCGACGCGGGACTTCGTGGACCAAGTCGGCCAAGCCGTCGTCGCCGACGTGACCGTCTCCGCCACCGCCGATGACCTCTGGCAACAAGGAGCCAACGGACTCAACAGAGCCCACGACATCGCGATCGCCGAAGCCGAACGACTCCGCGCCTTCGACGCCGCCGATCACCCCCGCAACTCGGCCCTGTTCAAAGCCACCGAAATCCACGACCGATCGGACACCGTCGCTCTGGAAACCAAGGACCACGACATCGGCGTCGCCAACGCCACCTGGGGACTCGAAGACGACGTCGCCGGGGCCGACAGCCTGCAACAGACCGATCAGAACGACGCCCTGTGGATCTACAAGACGACCGTCGCCGACAAAGACCGAGACCTCACCAAGACGCTCATTCTCCAATCGACCCGCGACGCCGACGTGCAAACCGCGCTCACGTTGCGACTGCTCGACGAAGGCACGGCACTCGTCACTCGCACCAACACCGTCGGCAGCAAACAAGTTCTCTAGACCGGCGACACGAACCTGCTCGACTTCATCTGGACCACCAACGTCGCCACCGCCTTCAACACGTTTGCGATCAACGTCCGCAACGAGTTGGCCAACGACTACGCCGCCGACGAACAAACCTCCGACATCACGCTGGCCAACTCGCGAGGACTCGCCGACTTCAACCGCTCGCTCGGCTTCCTGACGCTCGACCTCGCGTACGGCACGACCCTGAGCACCGCCGATGCCACTTGGAGCAGCAGCCTCGACGACGAACTCTCCGACTACCGCGAGGGACTCGTCGATCACTGGGGCGAGTACGAAGTCGGCAACTACACCGCACACTTCGACGCGCAGCAGGCCGAGTTCCTCGCCACCAGCGATCCGCTCGACGGCTATCAACGGGACTACGCCCAAGCCGAACTCTCGATCGCCTCCGCGATGCGGACCCATCGCAACACCTACCACGACGACGTCACGCTGGCCAACGAAACCTACACCGACAACCGCAACGCCCGCCGAGCCACCGACCTGCCGTTCGAACAACTCGCCGATACGACCGCCACCACCGGCCGAGCCGGTCAGTCTTTCGCCCTGACGCTCGGCACCGCGACCGCCTACGCCCAACAGACCCACGACGGCACCGTCGCCGACGCCGACCGCTTTCAGAGCGACGTCTTCGCCGAGACTGATTTACTCCGTGAATGCGATCGGCTACCGCAACACGAACCGCGGTGCTCAAGCCAACCACAACCGCTCCTGGGCCGACAACGTGGCCGTCGCCGCCAGCACCCTGCATCAGAGCCAATACAGCGATGCCGCCACTGCCACCTTCAACGGCATCCAAACTTCCGAGACTACGCTGCGGAAAGCCAGTATCCGCACCGATAACTTGCTCCGCATCGGCGACATCGGCACCACCCAAGCCACGCGAGGCACGTCGCTCGGCAACAACGAGATCGCCCAAGTCACCACCTACGGCAACGCCGGAGTCACGTTGTCCGGTTCGTTGACCACCGCCGAGGACAACCACGACACCGCCGTCCAAACGCTCGACGCCACGCACCGCGCGGCGATGCTCGGCCTCTGGAGCGGCGACCAACTCCACGACGCCACCCAGCAGCAACTCCGCACCGCCTCGCTGGGCACCGCCGGAGTCACCTTCCTCAACAACCTCCGATCCAACCTGCTCACCACCGCCACCACGCTGGCCAACGCCGAAGCCGCCTACCACCTGAGCCTCGCCACCACCACCGCCAACGCCATCACGCTCGGAACTCCCGCCGCACAATTCGAGGCCCATGAGGCGACCATCAAGCTGACTTGGCTCCAACAAATGGCCCCGCAGTTCGCGAACTTCGTCAATGCCAGCGCAATCGCCGAAGCCGACGCCTCGCGAGACTTCGCCCTCGCCGAGCGAGACTTCAATAACAACGCCGCCACCGAAGATCTCAATTATCTGACCACCGTCCTCCCGCTGATGACCAACCTGGCCACCGCCTCCGCCACCAACAGCGACACGCTCCACAATAACCTCAACAACGAGAGCCGAGCTCATCGCCTCTCAAGTTCCAACGCCGACCTCACCCACGGAGTCGGCGGCTCCACCGCCAACAAGCAGCACCGAGTTGACCGCGCGGGGAATCGTCAAACCTACGAAACCGCGCAAGAGAACGCCGACCAAAACGCCGGAGCCGGTCAAAGCACATTCTTCACCAGTGAGGCCGACACCGAACTGTCCCGCGCCGCCGGCTCGACCGGGATCGCCGAGACCGACAAGACCTGGCGCTACGACCTCGCCGCCGCCGACAAGACCCAGTCCCGCAACAACGCCACGCATCAAAAGAATTCCCAGACCGCTCAAGCCGGCTTGCAACAGAGTTTCTCCAACAGCGAAGCCGCCGCCGCCGGAACCTACGACCTCGCCCTCGCCACCCACGAGCAAACCTACGGCACCACCACGCTCACCGCCGACATCGCCCGAGCCACCGCACTCGGAGCCGCCGAGCCGCCGGGTGCATGTCAGCTTTTGATTTTTTCCTTCGAGAGTTTGCGGGGTTTGGGTTTTCTAGTGAAGGGGGAGCCGCGTCGGGTTTGTAGATGAGTGACGAGGCGGTTGTCGTCGCTCAGGGCGGCGG
>JBJXEX010000457.1:0-32980 GCA_046156195.1 Planctomycetaceae bacterium
CGCCGAGCTCACCGTGAACGCGGTGCGCGTCGAGGACGCCTTCCTTCCCGGCAACCCGTCCAAGTATTTCCAAGTTCTCGAGGCGCCCGCCTTCCCCTTGGTGCTGCCCGTCGGCGGCCTCCAGCAGATCGAGGTGGAGATGGTGGTCGACGACGAGTCTCCGTCGGTCGATGGCACCCTGTACGTCGACTACCTCGATCCCCAGGGCACGCCGGTCACCAGCTTCGGCCGCGCGCTGACCGGCGTCGTCGCGCCCACGGTCGAGCCGCCCATCGCGGTGCTCGAGCTCGTCGGGGAGGCCAAGTTGGGCGCGTCGTTCACGCTCACCGGGCAGAACCGCTCCGGATCCATCGACGACAACGGGTCGCGGTTCGTCACTGACGCAACCCCTTCGGGGTAGATCACGTCGTCGTGACTCGAACCCAGGGTAGCCGCGAAGCGCGGCAACCCTGGGCTATGTGACGCAACTCCTTCGGAGTAGACCGCAAGATGCCGACCACCTGACTCGTTCATCATCCCCTATGGTTGCGGCTCCGCCGGGCCAAGCACTCTGCGCCTCTGCGTTGCTAATTTGTTCGCTGATTCAGAGAGCAACGCAGAGACGCGGAGAGCAGAGAAGACAACTCGGACGCGGCTCAATCAGTGCCTCAAATTGGATCAACCATGCAACGACTCGCACTGATTCTCCTGTTCCTGACCGGCACGTCCTACGCCGCTGAGAAGCCCAACGTCGTGTTCATCGCCATCGACGATCAGAACGATTGGATCGGCACGATGGGGGGGCATCCGCTGGCGAAGACGCCGCACATCGACCGGTTGGCGCAGCGCGGGACGGTGTTTCTCAATGCACATTGTCAGGCTCCGCTGTGCAATCCCTCGCGCACCAGCTTGATGCTCAGCCTGCGGCCGACGACGACGGGGGTCTATGGATTGGCTCCGTGGTTTCGGACGCTTGACGAATGGAAAGACCGAGTCGCTCTGCCGCAGCACTTCAAAGCACACGGCTATCGAACGCTGACGGCCGGGAAGATCTATCACGGCGGAGCAGGCGGACCTCAGCAGCGAGCAAAGGAGTTCGATGTCTGGGGAGCAGCCGGAGGCATCGGTGCGAAGCCGGCGAAGAAGCTGATTCCGCCCGCCCCGATGGGCAATCATCCGCTGATGGACTGGGGCGTCTTCCCGCATCGCGACGAAGACAAAGGGGACTATCAAGTCGCAAGCTGGGCGGTCGAGCAAATTCAGTCCGCGCCAAAAGACCAACCGTTCTTTCTCGCGGCCGGATTCTTTCTGCCACACGTTCCGTGTTACGCCACGCAGAAGTGGTTTGATCTATATCCCGACGATGACAGCGTGCTGCCGCTCGTGAAAGAGAACGATCGCGACGATACGCCCCGCTTCTCGTGGTATCTGCATTGGAATCTGCCTGAGCCGCGATTGAAGTGGGTCCAAGACAACCAGCAGTGGCGGAATCTGGTTCGTTCATATTTGGCCTGCACGAGCTTCGTCGATGCACAGGTCGGTCGCATCATGCAGGCACTCGACGAGGCGGGCCTCAGCGAGAACACGATCGTCGTGTTGTGGGGCGATCACGGCTGGCATCTCGGCGAGAAGGGGATCACCGGCAAGAACACGCTGTGGGATCGAGGCACGCGCGTGCCGTTGATCTTCGCCGGTCCCGGTGTGAGTCGCGGTGGCCGATGTACTCAGCCGGCGGAGTTGCTCGACATCTATCCGACGCTGATTGACCTGTGCGGACTGACGAAGCGCACGGACCTCGAAGGACTCAGCCTGTCGCCGCAGCTTCAAGACGCGAAGACCTCGCGCGAGCGGCCGGCGATCACCTCACATAACCAAGGCAATCACGGCATCCGCAGCGAACGCTGGCGCTACATCCGTTACGCCGACGGCAGCGAAGAGCTTTACGACCTGCAAGCCGATCCTCACGAATGGACGAACCTCGCGGCAAAATCGGAACACAAGGGGGGCATCGCCGAGCATCGCCGCTGGCTCCCGAAGATCGACGTCCCGCCCGCTCGCGGCAGTCAGCACCGAGTGCTCACCTACGATCAGTCCACCGACGAAGCCATCTGGGAAGGCCAAACCATCCGCCGCAACGATCCGATCCCGCAGTAGGAGTCACTGTGAAACAATTGACGCGAAGGCGAGCAGGGGCGCGTCAGCCCTCCGGTCTTCCGCGAAAGTAGCAGGCACATTCCATGTGCCGTCAGCCAGTGAGTTGCGGACGGCACATGGAATGTGCCTGCTACTTTGCCCTCCCATCATTCTGCTCGCCGAAAGTCAGCAGAATGCAGAATGATGTGAGGGCAGAATGATAAGAGGCTTTGGCGCGTTCGACGTTCTGTGGCGACTTTGCTAGAAGGCCCCCCTTCCGCGACTCGCTCCGCTGTAGCCTGACTCTCCGAGTCGGGACGAATTCCGAAAGACTCCCGACTCGGAGAGTCAGGCTACGATTTGAAATCGCCACTCGTAAGGAACCACCATGCCGCAGCGACATCGACGTGTGAGTTTGATTGCGTTCTCCGTATTCATTTTGGTCGGTCTCTCCGGCTGGGCGGTCGGTTGGTTCAAGCCGACGGACACCGCCGTCACCGAGATTGCTCCGGGGGTCTTCTTCCGCAAGATGGAAACGGAGCCGAAGTTTCTCGGCAGCAATCAGGGCTGGGTGGTCTTCAAGGATTTCGTGCTGGTGATCGAAGCCAGCTTCCCGAAACAAGCCGAGGCGGTCATCCGGGAAATTCGCAAGACGACCGATAAGCCGATTCGCTACGTCTTCGACACGCACTACCACGGCGATCATGCCGATGGGAATCCCGTGTTCGTCAACATCGGAGCGTCACCCGTCGCCTCCGAAAACAGCCAAGCGCTCTTCGAGACCAAAGGCCGAGCCGGGTTCGAGAAGACGCAAAAGGAAAACCCCACTGAGTTCGGCCACGGCTCGCTGACGTATGCTCCGGCATCGTTGTACTTCCCAACGAAGCTGGTGATCGACGACGGCACTCAGCGAGTCGAGCTGTGGCACTTCGGTCACGCACACACAGCGGGGGACGCGGTGGCGTGGCTCCCCAAGCAGGGCATCCTCTTCACGGGGGACGCCTGCGTGAACGGAGCCTTCAATTACACCGGCGACTCGAACACCGAAAGCTGGATCGGCGTACTGACCAAGCTGCAAGAACTCCCGGTGAAAGTCATCTGCCCCGGCCACGGCGAGATGACCGGCAAGGAACTGCTGGCGACTCAGAAGCGATACTTCGTCGAGTTGCGCGAGGCGATTCAAAAGATGATCGACGGCGGCAAGAAGCTCGACGAGATCAAGCAGCAACTCGACCTGCCGTTCTACAAAGACTGGGCCGGAGTCGAAGCCAAGACGCGAGTCGAAAACATCGAGCACGTCTACGGCGAACTGACGAAACGCAAGGCGGGGTAAAGGTGCAGCGAAAGTAAACCGAAGCGTGAGTTTTGAAGTTGCACGCTTTGAACTCGGCTCTGCAGAGATTTGTCAGTTTCTCAAGTCGTCTTCATTCCTTTGACCAGATTCCTTTGATTCCTGAGGCGAACCTGTGTTTCAGGATCCAAATCAAAGGAATCTGGTCAAAGGAATGAAACGAATGAATTCGGGCCTTATTCTTGGTGGCGTGGTCGAATTTGTTCGAAAGAGCGCAACTTCAAAGAGCGTGAGCGAGGGGGAACGCTTCGAGACGCTCCCGATCCAGAGAGGCTGTGAAGATTTGGAACCGCGACCGTGAGGGAGCGGTGATCGCTCCGGACAGAAGGTCGCTCCCTGACGGTCGCGGCTCTGAAAAGTCACAGCCTCGGAGTGACGATTCGCGCCAGTCGAAAACAAGCTGGCGAAAAATGGAGGGCGAAAAATGAAGTCGAACCAACGGAGCCGTGTCATGATTTTCCGCCCTTCATTTTTCGCCAGCCTTCTCCTGTCCATCTTCGTACCGAGCCTTCTCTCGGCCGCCGTCACTCGGATCGAAATCAAAACGCGCGAGCCATATCTCGAAGGCCGAGCATTCGACGGCATCGGCTCCTACGAACGGCTGCGCGGCAAAGCCTTCTTCGCGGTCGATCCGAAGCACGTCGCCAATCAAACGGTGATCGACTTGGAGTTGGCTCCCAAGAACGACGCCGGACTCGTTGAGTTCTCGACCGATGTCGAACTGCTCGCGCCACAAGACTTGAGCAAAGCCAACGGGGCGATGCTGTACGACGTCAACAATCGCGGCGGCAAACTCGCGCTCGGCATGTTCAACACCGGAGCGGATGAGTTCCTGATGCGGAAGGGTTACGTCGTGATCTGGAGCGGCTGGATCGCGGAGACTCAACCGGGCGGTGGACGACTGCGACTCACCGCGCCCGTCGCCACGGAAAATGGCAAACCGCTCATCGGCCCCGTCCGAGCCGAGTTCGTCATCGAAGCGCCGGCCGAACGGCACACGTTGGCGATGTGGGCCAATCAAGGCTGCTACGAACCGACCGAACGGGGCGAACGCGAAGCGGTGCTCACTTGGCGGTCGCGAGAGAAAGATGCGCGAGTCGTCATCCCACGCCAACAGTGGCGACTTGAGAAACGCTGGATCGAAGACAACGGCGAACGCGGACAGTTGCCGCTCATCGAACTGGTCGTCGCAGGCGGCTTGCAGCCGGGATACATCTACGAGGTCGTTTACGAAGCTCAAGGCTCGATTGTGCAGGGACTCGGTCTCGCGGGGATTCGCGATCTGCTGTCGTTCCTCAAGCACGAGGCATCGGCGAAGAATCCGCTGTTCATGGCCGAGCCTCGGAAGTCGTCGGTGAAGTTCACTTATGGTTTCGGCGTCTCGCAGTCAGGTCGTTGCTTGCGACAGTTCTTGTACGACGGCTTCAACGCGGACGAGTCCGGTCGGCAAGTTTTCGATGGAGTCATCCCGCACGTCGCCGGCGGCGGGCTGGGCTTTTTCAATCATCGGTTTGCTTCGCCGACTCGGCATAACGGGCAGCACGACAATCATCTCTTTCCGGCCGATCAGTTCCCGTTTACTTACGGCGATGAGATCGACTCGTTCACCGGCCGCGAGGACGGCATCTTGCATCGCGACCGCGCTCGCGGCACGGTCCCGAAAGTCCTGCACACGCAAAGCAGCAGCGAGTACTGGCATCGAGCCGGCTCGCTGGTGCATACCGATCCGCTCGGCAAACGGGACGCGAAGTTGCCGCCGGAGGTTCGCGTGTATTGCTTCGGCGGCACTCAGCACGGAGCCGGCGGTGGCTTCGCGGCGACCGCTCCGGGAAACGGTCAGCTCATTGGCAACCCGGCCGACTATCGGCCGCTATTGCGAGCGTTGCTGACCGCGCTCGACGAGTGGGTCCGCACCGGGCAAGAACCGCCACCGAGCGTGCATCCGCGCATCGCCGATGGGACGCTCGTCGGTTGGCGCGAATCCGAAAGCGGCTGGCACGGAATCCCCGGCGTCCGTTATCCCGAAGTCATCCAACAGCCGGAGCAGCTCGATCGCGGGCCAGAGTTTTATCGCTTTCGACGCACGACCATCGAACCGCCGATCAGTCGTGGGATGTATGTCGTCAACATCCCCAAGTGCGGCCCGGACAACAATGAACTCGGCACGTTGCTGCTGCCCGCCGTCGCGGTGCCGGTCGCGACCTACACCAGTTGGAACACGCGCAATCGCAGCGTCGGCGCGGAGAACGAAATGCTCGGCCTGCAAGGTGGATACATCCCGTTCGTGAAGACTCAGGCCGAACGAGAGCAGCGTGGCGACCCGCGTCCCGCGTTGCTGGAACGGTATCGCAACTTCGCGGACTATCGTCAGCAGTATCGCGCCGTCATCGACCGCATGATCGAACAACGCACGTTGCTGTCCGAAGACGTCCCCGGCCTGATGAACTTGGCGGATCGCTGGCGTCCATTGTTTGAGTAACAAGCCCCGAACAGAGACCATTGAAATGTTTAACCGCTACACCAACGGCGTGCGCGCTGGGCGGTTGCGATCGCTATTCCTCCGGCGCGCGCACGCCGTTGGCGTCGCGGTTAAACAACCTCACAACAGACCTCGCTCACCAATTTTTTCACAGACGGATATTTCAAAATGAGCCACTTGAATTCAGCGACGGCCCCAATCGCGGCGGCCGTGCAAAGCGGACAACTCTCGAAAGCGGCGGAAGCGAATCTGAATGTCTGGCTGACTCAGCCACAATACGCGGCGTATTTGCCACGCTTGCTGGAACTGATCGACAGCGGAGCGTGGTCGGTGTTGCAAGATTCCTTCTGGGAACGGATCCCGTTCGGCACGGCTGGCCGGCGCGGGCCGATGGGGGAACTCGGCACCGCGACGATGAACGAGCGCACGATTGCCGAGTCCGCTCACGGAGTCGCCGTCCATGTCAAACAATCCCTGCCGCCCGAATGGCATCGCGCCGTGATCGCGCACGACACGCGGAATCGCTCGCAAGAATTTGCTCGCATCACGGCCAGCGTCTTCGCGGCTCATGGCATCAAGACCTTCGTGTTTCTGTCGTACCGCTCGACGCCCGAATTGTCCTTCGCGGTGCGCGAGTTGAAATGCGGCACCGGCGTGATGATCACCGCCTCGCACAATCCTCCGGCCGACAACGGCTTCAAGGTCTACGCAAAGTCTGGCGTCCAAGTGCTCGACGAGGAGGCTCAACAACTCACGGCTGCGGTGGAGTCCGCCACGCAAATTCCGATGGTCGATTTTCTCACCGCACTCGGTGACGGTCGCATCGAATTGGTCGGCGAGGAAATTGACGGTCCATTCATTCGAGCGGTCGTGGATAGCTCCCTGTCCAAGAACCGTGACGTCGTCGCCCTCTTCAGCCCGTGCCACGGAGTCGGCGAGACGTCGGTCTATCGAGCGGTCCTCGAAGCGGGTTTCACGCATGTGAAGATTCATCCGTCGCAACGATTGCCGGACGGCAACTTCCCGTTCGCTCCCGACCGCTTCCCGAACCCCGAACGAAAGGTGGTGCTCGAAGCACTCGTCCCTTCGGCGAAAGAGATCAATGCCGATCTGATCCTCGCCTCCGATCCCGACGCCGACCGAGTCGGCCTGTCCGCACGAGCGGCCGACGGCAGTTACACAATCATCAACGGCAACCGCACCGGCATGTTGCTGGCCGACTATGTCTTGCGACAACGCCGCGCGGCGGGGTCGTTGACTCCGCGGCATTTCGTGGCTTCAACTCTCGTCAGTTCGCCGATGATCGAGCCGATCGCCCGGTCGTTTGGAGTTCGCTGCATTCGCAATCTGCTGACCGGCTTCAAATACATCGGCGGCGTCATGGATCGCGAAAGTCCCGACGAGTTCGTCTTCGGCTTCGAGGAGTCGATCGGGTTTCTGGCCGGCACTTACGCTCGCGATAAGGACGCGACGATTGCCGCGCTGTACTTGCTCGAACTGGCTGCGGAACTCAAAGCGTCGGGCAAGACACTGCTCGACCGATTGGATGACCTGTTCGTCGAGCACGGCTACTTCTGCGACGGACAACACTCGAAGACCTGCACCGGCGAAACCGGACGGCAGCAAATCCAAAAGATCAGCGCGACACTGCGATTGTCGCCCCCCACGACCATCGGTCCCGCGCGGTTGATCCGAGTGGAAGACTACAAGCAGCAAGAAATCCGCTCGCTGCCGGACAACCGCACCGTCGGCCGCATCGAACAACCGACCGGCGACTTGCTGATCTTCGACGGCGAGGTCGATCTGCCTGGCGCAAAGACCGGCGTGCGAATCGCCGCTCGCCCGTCCGGGACCGAACCCAAGATCAAGTTTTATCTGTTCGCTCACCCGGCCGAGGGGAGCCGCGATCAACTCCCGCTGCCCGAATTGAAAACGGCTCGCGAAGGGATTCTCCGAACTGTCGAGCACGCTCTGTCGCAGTGGATCGACGCGGTCGTCGCCCCCTGATTCATTCTGCATATTCGATTGCGCGAATTGAAAAAATCCTGCGAAGCGATTCTCATGGTTGCAGAACAGCCTCCCGCAAATTCCCGCCTCGAATTCCTTCCTGACTTGGATCGGCTTGGACAATGTCGCAAGAACGTATTGGACTGTGGTTAATTGGTGCTTGGGGCGGCGTCTCGACGACCGTCGCCGTGGGCCTCGCCGGATTGCAGGCGGGGGTCGCTCCCGAAACGGCGCTGGTCACGTCGCTCCCGAAATTCAGTCGGCTCAAGATGGCTGACTGGTCGCAGTTCGTGATCGGCGGCCATGAGATTCGCGAAACGACCTATGCCGCCGAAGCGGAAGTGCTGCGTGACAAGTCACGAGTGTTCGATCGCGATTTGTTGAACGCCGTCGCGCCGCGATTGGCCGAATGGGACAAAAACATTCGACCCGGAACACTCATCAACGTCGGCTCGACCATCGAGAAGTTCGCCGGCCCGAAGACGATGGCGACTCGTGGCGAGAAGCCCGCCGCCGCAATCAAACGCATTCGTGCCGATATCGACGAGTTTCAGAAGGCGAATGACTGTGCCCACGTCATCGTGCTTTACTTGTCATCCACCGAACCGCCGCTCGAATCGGACGCCTCGTCTTGGGATTGGGCGAAGCTGTCAGCCGCCTTGGCCAGCGGTGATTCGTCGCCGGTTCCGGCCAGCACGATTTATGCGATTGCCGCGTTTGAGTTGGGTTGCTCGTTCGTGAACTTCACGCCGTCGGTCGGCTCAAACATGCCGGCCCTCGCCGAGTTCGCGTTGAAGCAAAATTGTTTGCACGTCGGCCGCGATGGCAAGACGGGGGAAACGCTGATGAAAGCGGTGCTGGCTCCGATGTTCGCCGCTCGCAATTTGAAGGTGATGAGCTGGGTCGGTCACAACATCTTCGGCAACATGGATGGCAAGGTGCTCGACGATCCGATCAACAAGGCCAACAAGGTGCGCTCAAAGGATCATCTGCTGACCGAAATTCTCGGCTACAAACCGCAGACGCTGGTCAGCATCGAATACGTCGAGTCGATGGGCGATTGGAAAACCGCTTGGGATCATATCCACTTTGAAGGCTTCCTCGGCACGAAGATGACGTTGCAATTTACCTGGCAAGGTTGCGACTCGCTGCTGGCCGCTCCGTTGGCTTTGGATTTGGTGCGGCTCACCGAACGCGAGCATCGTCGAGGTAAATCGGGGGTGATGAATCATCTGGCCGCGTTCTTCAAAAGCCCGATGGGGTCGCACGAGCCGGAGTTCGCCAAGCAATTCATCGCCCTCGAAAACTGGGCCGACGAAGTGGCGGCCCAGCCATGAGCCCTCGCCTCATCGCTTACTTGCGTTTGCTACGACTGCCAACGGCCTTCACCGCACTGGCCGACATTTTTCTCGGCTTCTTGTTGACGAATCAGACGCTGACCGGCGACGACGGTCCAAGTCCGTTGCCGTCGTTCTTACTGCTGTGTGGAGCGTCGGCCGGGTTGTATCTCTCCGGCATGGTCTTCAACGATTACTTCGACCGGCTGATCGACGCTCAAGAGCGTCCCGATCGTCCGATTCCTTCCGGGCTGATCTCATCGGCGTCGGCGTTTCGGCTGGGGTTGGGCTTGATGCTCGTAGGCGTTGTCTGCGCCGCTTGTGTGGGAATGCCGACTCTGGCTGTTGCCGCCATGCTGTGCGTGTTGATCATCGGATACGACGGTGGCTTGAAAAAGACGCTGCTGGGTCCGCTTGTCATGGGGAGTTGCCGAGTCGGCAACGTGTTGCTCGGAGCCAGCGCGGTTGGGTCGCTTGCCGAAGTCTTTCAACAGCCGCAGTTGCCCCTCGCGTTGGGATTGGGAACGTACATCGTCGGAGTCACGTTGTTTGCTCGGCAGGAAGCGACGGTCAGCCGTCGCGGCGCGTTGGTGGCAGCAGCATTGGTCATCAACCTGGGAGTCGTCGCCTTGGCCCTGTTCGTCAACAAGTCTGAGACGGTGGTGGCGGATCACCGACTGCCTGCCTTGGGGATTTTGGCGATGACGCTCTTCACGCTTGATCGCCGTTTGGCCGTAGCGATCGTGCAGCCGACTCCTGACGTTGTGCAATTGGCGATCAAGGTGCTGTTGCTGTCGTTGGTGATGCTCGACGCGACGCTGATCTACGCCTTCAACGTGAATGTGGAACTGGCGATGGCGACGGTGGCCTTGCTGATCCCGGCGATCGGATTGAGCCGGTTGATCGCGATGACGTGAGCCGAACGCGCTAGCGTCGGGCGATTCGCTTTCAGACGTCGTCCAACGAGGCCCGTGGCTAGCGCCATCGGCTCACAAGCGTGTTGACACGGTCCAAGCAAAGAAGCCCGGAACACCTAACGGTGTCCGGGCTTCTTTTGTGAATGACCCCGAGGGGATTTGAACCCCTGTTATCGGATCGAAAATCCGGTGTCCTAGGCCTGACTAGACGACGGGGCCGTCAAGGGGACGCACTTTAGGGACTCAACAATGACTGTCAAGCCGCGCATTTCGTACGCCATTGATGCCGAGATTAGACGTTGGTGCCATCTGCGTCGGAGGCACCCACTTTTTGAGCACGTTGGATCGCGGCCAGCACTTCGCTGCGATGTATGGGAACATCGCGCGGCGCTTGAATGCCGAGGCGAACCTTGTCGCCTCGAACCTCGATCACGGTCACAACGATTTGATCGTTGATAACGATGCTCTCATTCGGCTTGCGTGACAGGACTAACATGGCGGGAAACTCTCCAAGTCTCAGACGTCAAAACTCGCAGTTGCGGTGATTCTTTGGATTGGTCAACTCGGAAGTGAAGAAAAAAAGCCAGCCACGAAAAAAAATCGCCGAGGTCTGAATAATGTGCGGCGGGATTCTTTCGGAAACAGTCCACTCGGTCAAGCCGCTGGACTCGATTGTTCACTTGACGATTGCGATTCCACTTTCGCCAAATCGGAATGAGTCCCCCAGTTTTCGCGGTTCGCCAAATTGAGGCGGGGTGCGTCGAACTCGTTTTGACACGTTTGGCGGGGCTGGCTAACTTCCCGCACCTTTGCGCCGGGCGTGGTTGATCACGAAGGATCGTGACCCCTCACCGCAGTCTCGGCAGCGATCGCCCGACAGGGAAGGTAGGCATCGTGGTTGGTTATTCGCCGAGCATTTTGGTGGTGGGCGGTCTCTCGGAAACGACCGAGGTGCTGCGGGCTGTGTTCGAGCCGCGCGGTCACGCGGTCGATCGGGTCCGCCAATCGCAATGGCCCAGCGGCGGCTCGCCCGGTGTGGTCGTCTGGCACACCAGCGAGACCGAGGACGCTGCGGCGGCCGAGCGTTTCGCGGGGATCCCGCGGGTGGTCATCGGCCGAGCTCGCGTGAGCGAGCCGACATCCGAGACACGCCGCTTGACTCAGCCATTTGATTACTGCGAATTGCTCAACGCGATTGAATCGCTGCTGTCGTCGGCCGAGACCATGTCGCCGCGATGTTGAAGTTTCGGAGCCGCACGAGGAACATCCTGGGCGTGTCGTAAGCATCCCCTCTTCTGGCGGTGAGACCCATCACAACCGCCTTGCCAGGGAGCCGATTCGTGCCGAAGGCCACGTTGCTGGTGATCCAGGGAGCCGATCAAGGGCTGCGCATCGAACTGGATGGGGGCGAGGTCACGCTGGGTCGTGGCGCGCTCAACCCGATTCGGCTGCGAGACGACGAAGTCTCGCGAACTCATGCGTCGATTGCCTTTCACGCGGCGGTCGGCGGGTTTGTGTTGACGGATCGGAACAGCTCCAACGGGACCATCGTCAACGGCGAGCCGATTCAATCCCGAAAGCTCGCGCATGGCGACCAGATCACAATGGGAGTCACGGCATTCTTGTTTCAAGAGATGCCGACGAATCGGCCAGTGCGAGTGGCGGATCAGCTTGAAGTCTTCGTCGGCGATGACCTGCGCGATCGGTCCAGCATCGTCAGCGAACTGAGCCAGGAAGTGGGTGAGCAACTCCTGCGCGATGCGACCTCGATCATCCGCTCGACATCGACGGCGCAGACGCTCGCGAATTTGCAGGTGCTGTATCGCATCACCGAGGAAGCGGTCGCGCCGACGCTGTCGCTGGATCAATTGCTGCGCCGCATTCTGGAACTGACGATCGACGTCGTCGGAGCGGATCGCGGTTGCGTGCTGGTCAATGACCCGCGCACCAGTCAGCTCACCCCGCAGGCGTTCTGCACTCGCCGAGGTTTCCCAGCCGGCAGTCCGATGCCGGTGTCTCGAAGCATCGTCGATTATGTGCGTCAGCGCGGGCAGGGAGTTCGCACGTCGGACGCTCCGCACGATCAGCGGTTCAGCCAGCAAAGCATCATGCAAGCCGGCATCCGCGAGGCGATGTGCGTGCCGATGCGGGGCCGGTACGAGCTGCTGGGAGTGCTGTATCTCGACACGACCACTCCCAGCGAGCAGCTCCATCGCGTTGGTCCGGTCGGCATTGGCCCGGACAACTCTCGATTCACGGAAGAGAAACTACACCTGCTGGCGGCGATCGGTCGGCAAACCGCGCTGGCGGTTGAGGATCATCGTTTTCAAGACGCCTTCCTCAAGGCCGAACGGCTCGCCGCTGTCGGGCAGACGATCGCCATTCTGTCGCACCACATCAAAAACATTTTGCAAGGAGTGCGCGGCGGCAGCTACTTGATCGACATGGGCCTGAAGCAGCACGACGAAGATTTAATTGGCCGCGGCTGGAAAATCGTCGAAAAGAACCAAGACCGGATTTACCACATGGTCATGGACATGCTGACGTACAGCGCCGAACGCAAGCCCGCGTTGCAAGTCGCCAACATCAACGAGGTCGTTCGCGATGTGTGCGAGCTGATGGAAAGTCGCGCCGCCGAGTGCCATGTCGAACTGACGTGTCAGCTTTCCGATCAGATACCAGAAAGCGCGTTTGACCCCGAAGGGATTCACCGCGCCGTCTTGAATATCGTCACGAACGCCATTGATGCGGTGGAAGGAGCCGCCGGTGGCCGAGTCTCCGTCGAGACCAGCTTCGATGCGCAGGCGGACGAGCTATGCGTCCTCGTCCGCGACAATGGTCCGGGCATCCCGGTGGCTCAACAGGCGATGCTGTTCAACATTTTTGAATCGACAAAAGGCTCGCGCGGAACCGGACTGGGCTTGGCGGTCTCGCAGAAGATTCTCCGCGAACATGGCGGTGACATCTTTGTCGAAAGCCGTGAAGGACAAGGTGCGACGTTTCGCTTGGTTCTGGCTCGACTGGACGACGAATCCGACTCTGGCAGTTCGCCGACGCATGCCTGAGCCGGCCGAAAGCCGAAAGCCGAAAGCCGTTATCGTTTTCCCGGAAAAAAAGGGGACAACGGCGATCGGCCATCGGCTCACGGCGATCGGCCGAAGGCAACCGTCTTCAGCGCGTCTGAAACGTGCGCGGCTTGCCCTCGGTGCCAATTTGGACCGTGTAGCTCTCACCGCTCGGCGCGACCGACGCTTTCACAAAGACCGCTTTGCACGAGGCGGAGTCATCGACGTTGTTGGCGATGAATTCGGCGGGCGTTTGTTCGTCCGGCTTGAGCTTCACGTTGCGATGCAGTTGATAGATCGCTTGCAGTGATTTGATTTGGCGGAGCGTCGCGTTCGTGTTCGGATCGCAGCCTTTGGTGGGGCCGTTGCACATCACGCAGACGCGCGGGTCGATGGCCAGCACCAGCACCGGATGGTTGCTGACGCCCAGGCCATGATGCGTGACCATGAACAACTCGACTTTGCCGAGCGGATTGTTCGGGGTCATCAATTTCATCTCGATCTGGTGGGTGAGGTCTCCGCAGCACAGGAAGGAAAACTTGCCAAACTTGGTCAGAAAGCTGACGCTCGCGGCGTTGTCGGAGGGATCATGTTCCGGCGGTTTGAAGTCCTTGGCGAACGGATTCGGTTCGCCAATGTTTGGGATGACCTCGCGGCTGGCGGTGACGATCTTCAGTGACAACGGCGTCTTGTCCGACTTCAGCGGCAGCAGGTCGCCCGCTTTGACCGTCTTCGATTTGTTCTGGGAGGCGGCTCGGTAATCGACCATCTTCTTCTCGAAGTTCTTGTCCTCGGCCAAAGTCTCCGGGATGCCGCGATCCCAGAAGTTGTGAATCTTGATCTCGGAGGCCAGCGCGGCGTGATTGCCGTAATGATCCAAGTGCCAATGGCTGACCGCCGCATGATCGAGATGATCTTGTTTGGCCACGTCGCGGAGCACCTTCAAGATGCGATCGCGGTCCCGTCCGCCGTAGTCGGGATAGCCAGAGTCAATCAGCAGCGACTCGCCGGCCGGAGTGATCATCAATGTCGCGGCTCCTCCTTCCACGTCGATGAAGTAAATGTCGAGCCGCCCGTCATGCTGATCGGCAAATGCCGAAACGCCGCTCGATAGGATCGTCAACAAACAGACGCCGCACAGCACAAGAAATCGCTTCATGAGTTGAGCCTCTCTCTGGCAAGATCGTGATGAAACACAACAGGGGACGCAGCAATCCGTAGCTCAGGCAGCTCGCCTGAGTCGCGTCCGCAGACGCCGTCGCAGGCGGGCCCCCTGCGCTACGAAACGCGAGCAGATTATCAAGGAGTCTGTGGCGGTGCAGGCGCTGAGGCGGAAGGACTTGGAGCGGTGGCCGTTGCCGCGGGATTCTGGTTGATGCGTGCTTTGGAGAACTCGATCAATTCCGTGTTGAAGATTTTGATGAGCGCGTGAAGACAGCAGGCGACGACGGGACCGACGAAGATGCCCCACAGGCCCATCGCCTGCATGCCGCCAAAGACGCTCACAAACGCGAGCAGCGGATGCAGTCCCGCGTCACGGCCCAGCACGCGAGCCTTGATGATGTTGTCGATCGCGCTGACCGCCGCGATGCCGATCAGCGCGAGAAACAACGCCGAACCATACGACCCATCCACCCACAGCCACACGGCACACGGTCCCCAGACCAACCACGTTCCGGCGACCGGGATCAACGACGAGAACGTCGCCAGCACGAACAGCAAAAACAAATTGTGAAATCCGACACAGTACAAGGTGAGTGCCGTCGCCGCTCCCTGAGCCATCGCGGAGAACATCGTCGCCGAGACCACCGCCTGCATGACGCGCGTGAATTCACTCATGAGCTGGCGCTGATACTCGACCTGCATGGGGATCAGCTTCTCGGTCGCCGCCAGCAGAGCCGCTCCGTCGCACAGGAAGAAATACAAGCCGATCAGAAACATCGTCAGCCCGATGAGACCGCCGACCAGTGCTCCCAATAAGCCGAAGGTTCTCGTCGTCAGTCCCCAGCCGCCGCTGGCCGCCAGCCCCAAACTTTTCATCGCCAGTTCTTGCAAGTGTTGTCCGGCGTCTTGCGAGGCGGCGGTCAAATTCTTGTCCAGATCGTCCAAAATTTGTTGCCGTTCGGCGAGCACTTTGTCCCGCCTCTCGACGGTCGCATCCGAGGTTGCATCGGGGATCGGCTTGGCAAAGTCCAACGCTTTGATGGCCAGCTCGCGGACCTTTTCCTTGAGCTGATCGCTCGAAGGCCGATCTCTGTGTTGCAGCTTCTCGAAGTTGGAAGTGATCGAGTCTTGATGCCGTGAGGCGAAGTCTCGCAACTGGATCGCCGCCGTGACGACCGTCAGCACCAGCGGCACGAATAACACAACACAGACAATCGCGACCGTCGCCCCCGCTGCCAGCCAATTGCGACCGCGCAGCTTCCGTTGGCAGAGACCATACAGCGGCTGACACCACACCGCCGTCACCGCCGCCAGAAACAACGGCAACAAAAACGGAGCCACGATCTGATAAAAGGTGATTCCCAAAAAGACGATCAGCCCCGTTAAGATCGCCAGCGAAACGAGGCGCGGCATGGATGTCATCAGAAGACTTTCGTGCTGATAGAGGGGCAGGCACACCAACCGCAGAGCGCCAGGGGGCGAATAACATTGGATCTGGTTTCATCGTTTAACGGCAAGCAGGAGGCGACGGCGTGGTCGACGAAACACGGTCGCCTTCGGCTTGCCGTTAAACGAATCGCAGCACCAGCCCGATGAATCATGTCCTTGTGACTTCCGGGGGTCAAACACCTGATGGATTCCGTGACGAAAGAGAACTCGCCGATGCGCGAACGCGCCGGAATGAAAAAGTCTCGATTGGAAACGTGGCTGAAGGGATCGGCGACGCCGGTGTTTCTCGTCTCTGCTTCGCGGCGAGTGTTGTTCTTCAACACGGGCTGCGAGCAGCTCACCGGTTGGACGGCCGATGAGATCGTGGGGGACGTGGTCGAATTCGCTTCGGACGCCGAGCCGCAGTCACTGCGAGCACTCAGCACGGCGTTATGTCCTCCGCCGGAATCATTGGCGGGACGCACACTCGACGTGCCGGTCTTCTTGCCAATGAAGTCGGGAGGTCAGACCGGGAAGCTGGTGCGATTCATTCCGTTGCGAGACGTTCAGGATCGCGTGACGAGCGTGTTGGGATTGATCTCGCCATTACCGACGCCGCCACTCGACCAGCCTCAACCGTTGTCATTGCGTTATCACGCGGAGTTGTCGACGTTGCGATGGTCCTTGCGGCAGCGGTACGGCTGGAAGACGGTGATCGCTCAGAGTCCGCTGATGCGGCGAGTGCTCGAACAAGTCGGTCTCGCGCGACTGTCTGCTGTGCCGGTGCATTTCGTCGGGCCGCGCGGCGTTGGCAAAGAGCATCTCGCACGGGCCATTCATCAAGAGGGGGAATCGCCCGTTGGATCGTTTGTGCCGCTGGATTGTCGGCAGTCGCCGGTCTCGCTGCTGCAAACGCTCAAGCGATTGCTGCAACCGGAAGCGGACGACATGCCAGTGGGAGCCTTGCAACCGCACACGTTGTTCTTGAGCGACGTCGAACAGTTGCCGCGCGATGTGCAAGAGCGATTGTTGGAGGAGTATCAATCGGTTGGCAGTCAGGTGGCTCGGCGAATGCCGCTGCCACGATTGATGTCGTCGAGCACCGAACGCTTGGCAGACGCGGTGGAGGACGAACGGCTGTTGCCTGAACTCGGTCTGCTGCTGACGACGCTGACGATCGAGGTTCCCTCGTTGCGAGACCGCGGTGACGATTTGATGCCGCTGGCTCAAGCGTTTCTCGAAGCCTCGAATCGCGGGGCCGATCGACAGCTTGGCGGCTTTGCGGATTCGGTCTGGCCGCAACTGCGTGAGTACGGTTGGCCGGGTCAGCTCGACGAGTTGTCGCTGGTGGTGCAGGAGGCTCGCGAGCGCTGCACGGCACCGCTCATCGGTTTGAACGACTTACCGCTGCGTTTCCGCGCGGGTTTGGAAGCGCAGTCGCTCGGTCCACTACAACGCGCGGTTGACGAACCACCGATCCCCCCCTTGGAAGAGCATCTGGCCGACATCGAACGTGACTTGATTCGCCGTGCTCTGAAAAAGGCCAAGCGAAACAAAACGCTGGCCGCGAAGTTATTGCAGATCCAACGACCGGTGCTGTATCGCCGCATGGAGGTGCTGGGGATCGGTGACGAAGACTCGTAGCGGCTACGTTGAACTACGAAAACAACTGGCCGGATTGGACTGGATAGCCGCGCAGGAACTCGGCCGCTGACATCGGGCGTTTTCCCTCGGGCTGGAGCAATTCCAGTTCGACCGCATCTCGGCCCGCTTTGACCAGCAATCGTCCCGGCACCGAGGACAAGATGCTGCCGCAAGGAACGAAACTGTTGTCGGCGATGACGCTCACACGCGGGAGGATGACTCGCAAGGCCGAGCCGTCCGGTCGCCTCCAAAACGAAAACGCTTTCGGCCACGGCTGCATGGCTCGGACATGACAGGCGATCTCTGCGGCGGTTTGAGTCCAGACGATTTGGCCGTCCGCTTTGCTCAGCCGCCGAGCGTACGTCATTTGCGAATGGTCCTGTTGTTCCGGTGTCGCGGTTCCGGAATCGAGTTGCTCAACGACCCGCAGCAGCACCGGCACCGCGAACGTCGCCAGCCGCTCTTCCAAGTCGCCCGACGTTTCGTTCGCCCCAATCGGCGTCCGTTCGATCGCCAGCACCGGCCCCGCATCCAGCTCGCGCACAATTTGAAAGATCGTGATCCCGGTCTCCGCTTCGCCGAGCCAGACGGCATGTTGAATGGGGGACGCACCGCGGTACTTCGGCAGGATCGACGCATGGACGTTGATCGCCCCCAAGCGCGGAATGCTCAGCAGCTTGGTCGAAAGGATTTGCCCATAAGCGGCGACGACGAACAGATCGGCCTGCCAGCTTGCGAGTCGCTCCAACGATTCGGGGGCGCTGGCCTTATCGGGCTGAAACACGGGCAGCTCGCGAGCGACCGCCAACTCCTTCAGCGGATTGCGATGCTGGTGATGCCCGGCTCCCGTCTTATCCGGCTGCGTGACCAAGCCGACAATCGTGTGCCGCGAATCCAGCAATCCCTGAAACGTCGGCAGCGCGAACGATCCGGTCCCAAGCATCGCGATTCGCAGAGTCATTTGATTTTTGATTTTTGATTTTTGATTTTCGATTTTCGATTTTCGATGAACCCGCCCGCCGGTGCGGACTTTCCCAATCGAAAATCAAAAATCAAAAATCGAAAATCCCCTTACTTGGCCGCCAACCCTTTTTCAAACGCTTTGAGCTGTCGCTTGATCTCCTCGTCGGGAGGGAACTGCCCGGACGATTGTTGCTTCCGAAAATCGGATTCAAAGCCCAACAGCTTCGGTTCGAGCTTCAGCCTTTCATCGGGATTGAGCCGATCGACGAACAGCACGCCATCGAGATGATCGGTTTCGTGCTGCACGACGCGAGCGGGAAGCTCATCCAATTCCATCTCGAAGCCCTCGCCGTCGAGGTCGTAGGCTTCGACCACGATTTCCTCCGCCCGTTCGATGTTGGCGTACAGGCCCGGCAGACTGAGGCAGCCCTCTTCGCCAGTCGCGGTCCCCTTGCGGCGGCGGATGCGCGGGTTGAGGAACACGAATTCTTCATCCTTCTCTTCCGGGTCGGCGGTCACGTTGACCACGAAAAACCGCATCGGCAGCCCGACTTGGTTCGCCGCCAGCCCGATCCCTTTCGCCGAGTACATCAAGTCGAACATCTCGCGCACGGCCGAGCGAAGTTCGTCGTTGATCGACTGGATCGGCTTCGACTTCCAGCGCAACACGGGGTGACCATACTGCACGATCTGCATGAGACGACTCGGCGGGACGGAGTGAGAAACGTGATCGGAGGAGACAACGGCGGAGGATTATAGCCATCGCCGAAACGGGGTCGAGCAGCGACGGCTTACGCATTGTGGCGCGACGCTCCGCGTCGCGATTCTCGACGCGGAGCATCGAGCCACACTATTGCGGCTTCGGCGCGTTGGTTCCCCTCAACGCCATCGGCGTGAGCGCGAGGGCCGCACGCCGCCCGCGCACGCCGATGGCGTAGCGGTGAAACATCTCACGAGGCACTGCGAGCGGGCGAGGCACAGTCGCTCACCGGCAGCAGCACCGAGAAGGTCGTCCCGTTGGGAGACGTATCGGTCAGTTCGATCCGGCCATCGCCCCGTTCGAGGATCAGTTTGCAAACGAACAATCCCAACCCGGTCCCAGTCTCTTTGGTGGTGAAATAGGGCTGAAAGAGTCGCGCCCGATCGGCTTCCGAGATGCCGTGGCCGTTGTCTCGAATGGAGACGCGCAGCCCGGCGGGATCGTGCTGAGTCCCGATTTCGATCGTGCCCCCTTCGGCGGTCGCGTCCATCGCGTTGAGAATCAAGTTGAGGAAGACCTGCACCAATTGGTCGCGGACAGCAGTCAGCTTGGGAAGGCCATCGGCATAGTGCGTGACGATCTGCTTGTTCTTGCGGCGTTTGTAGTACTTGGCGATGTTCAACGCGGCTTCGAGGACTTCCTGCACATCACACTGACTCCGTCCCAGCGTGGCCGGACGGCTGAAGTCGATCAGTTCCCGCAGCGTCCGCTGAATGCGGCGGAGCTGATCATCGACCATTTGATATCGCTCTCGCGCGTAATCATCGACGTCGCGGCGGTTCAGCAATTGGATCACAGAACTGATCGCTGCCAATGGATTGCCCACCTCGTGAGCGATCCCCGCCGCCAGCAATCCGAACGCGGCCTGCTTCTCTTGCTGCACGACAAACGCCTGAGACTCACGCAGCT
This sequence comes from Planctomycetaceae bacterium, assembly GCA_046156195.1. Lineage (GTDB taxonomy): Bacteria > Planctomycetota > Planctomycetia > Planctomycetales > Planctomycetaceae > SXKJ01. Next base: position 20,137 of record JBJXEX010000457.1, read on the forward strand.
CGCGCGTCCGGTCCTCGATGCGCAATTCGAGTTCATGCTGATGCTTCTGCAATTCCTCGTTGAGGAACGCCAGCCGCCGTCCTGCCGATTGCAGCAGCCCCGCCAGAGCCGTGCTGGCCCACGTCATCCAACCCAGCCAAACCAGCATCAACAGCAAACGCGTCGGATTGTCCGACGGCTCGGAGGAAGTCTCGAACGTCAGCACCGAGTAGCTCAGAGCGTGGAGACCGAACGTCGAATAGGTGATCCATCGCGAATACCGAAACGCGCAGACCAGCAGCGACAGGAAGTAGTAAAACCGAAACGGGCTTTCCAAACCGGCGTCGAAATGACACAGCAGTCCGATGAACAACGCTTCCATCACCGAGATCGCCACCGGCACGCGGTTGAGAAACACGCGACCGCGCAGACTGAAATAAGTGTCGGCGATCGCGAACCCGGCTCCCAGCGTCAGGATGCCGTTCAAGACAACTTGATTCGACACCCACTCCGACAACGCCGAATGCGGTCGGCCAGCGTCTCGTCCCAAGAAATTCACCAGCGCATAACCAAACGCCAACCCAAACCACCGAATGCGAACCGTGATCGCTTCGGCCGAGAGTTCAAAACTGACTTCATCGCGTGGAGTCCGAGATTCCATTTCGACGACTCCTCCAAAATTTCGTTGAACGGCAAAACGACCATCGAACCGGACGCTAGTGCCGCAAACGAGAAATCACCCTCCGGCTTGCGGTTAAACGACTTCAGCGTCGATTGACTTAGGCCATGAATAATCCAGGCTAGTGCGTTCCGGCTGATTCGGTCGGTGAAACACGCGTCAAAAAACGCGCATGTTTCGGAAACGAAGGAGTCTACGAGAGTCCGCAGGAGTTCGGCGACTGTGATGCTCCACTTCGAATCCATCATCGGTGGCGTCATAACCGGCCTTCGCTTTCGGCCGGGAACTCCCGAATCGGGCGGTTTTTTGGCCGTTGCTCAGGTTATGTCGAATGTTTACCTTTGCCCCCCGGTTTAGTCCGTCGGATCACCGCGATCCGGTTTCAGCAGTTTCGAGGTTAAGCAGTTTCGAAGTTAAGCAGTTTCGAGTTGAAGGAGCCCTGTCGTGTCTCAAGCCAATCAGCCTCAGCCACCCGATGACGAATCTCCGCGTAAGTTTTCGCCCAAGGAGATCCCGGCGTGGGGGGTGAGCCTCGGTTTGCATTCGCTGATCTTCCTCGCTTTTGGCCTCTACACATTCCCGATCGTGCGGGAGACCTTCGCCGAATTGGTCGTCAGCGAGGTCGAAGAACTTCAAGAACCGGAATTCAAATTCGATGTCGCCGCGACGGACCAAATCGGCAACGGCGGCACGGGCGACACGCTCAGCCCGTCACTCGCCGCGGCGGGAGCTGTCAGTGCCTCGCCCCAAATGGAAACTTCCAAGCGGCTGCAAGAAGAATTGGTGAAGGTCAATCTCACCCCAACCGCGACAATCGGCGATGTCGCGACCGATTCGCTGGGCAAGACGGTTGAGGTCCGCGGCGGCACCGACAATTTGTCGGGCTCGTTCGGCGGACAAGGGACTGGGGGAGGAACCGGCGGCACGGCTGGGTCGATCGACCGACTGACGTTTGAGATCATGGCCTCGCTGAAGGAACGGAAGACGCTGGTCGTCTGGCTCTTCGACGAATCCCCCTCAATGAAGATTCGTCGCGACGCGGTCGCCGAACGATTCGAGAACATCTACAAGCAGCTCGGCCTTCTGGAAGGTGTGGAGACCAAGAACGGCGTGCTCAAGTCGGGGATCGTCAGCTTCGGTAAGGATTTCCATTTCATCACGAAAGATGCGACGGATGACATTCCCCAGCTTGTGAAGCTCGTCCGAGAGGGGATTCCCAAGGACGAAACTGGCAAAGAAAACGTCTTCACGGCGGTTGAGAAAGCGGTCGCCAAGTACCGCGACTACCGCAGCCGCGAACATCGCAACTGCCTGCTGGTGATCGTCACCGACGAGCGTGGCGACGACTTCGGAGTGAACGGCGAAAAGCTCGATCAAGTCATTCAGGCCACGTCAGCCGCCGGCTTCAAAGTCTTCTGCGTGGGGAACGCGGCTCCGTTCGGACAAGAGAAAGGCTACGCGAATTACACCGAAGAGGACGGCACGGTTTGGACCGACCTGCCGATCGATCAAGGACCGGAAACGGTTGCTCCCGAACATGTCAACTTGCCGTTCTTTGGCGTCGCTGGCGGAGATCTCGTCCGCATGACGGCGGGTCTCGGCCCGTATGCGCTCACTCGGCTTTGTGCCGAAACACAAGGCGTGTATCTGATCGCGGAAGACGGCGGTCGTGGTGTGCGGTTCGATCCGGCCGTGATGCGAAACTACTTGCCCGATTACCGGCCGATCAAGTTTTACGCGAAAGACCTGCAAGCCAATCGAGCCAAGACCGTGCTGGTCGAGGCCGCTCGCAAAACATTGGGCGATCGAACGCCGACTCCATCAGTCATCTTCCGAGCCGACACCGACGCAGCTCTGCGAACGGAACTCAATGAGGCTCAGAAGCCGTTCGCCGTGCTGGACTACAAGATCAACGAGATCGTCACGCTGCTCGAACAGGGCGAGAAAGACCGCGCCAAGATCAAAGAGCCGCGCTGGCAAGCCGCCTACGACACCGCTTACGGCCGAGCACTCGCCATGAAAGCCCGCTCATTCGGCTACAACATGACGCTCGCCCAGATGAAGGCGAATCCTAAGACCTTTACTAACAAGGGGGACGACACTTGGGAGTTGGTCGCCTCCGACGAAATCACGTCGGGCGTGCAGGTCAAGAAGATGGCCGCGAAGGCTCAGGAGTATCTCGAACGAGTCGTCAATCAACACCAAGGGACGCCGTGGGCGAAGCTCGCCGAACGCGAACTCAGCAAGCCAATGGGCTGGACCTGGAAGCCGCTCCGCAGAGATTACCCAGGCATGGAACGAGCCATGGCTGAAGCCGCCGCCAAACGCCGCGTCCAATTCGCCGACGAAGAAGAAAAGAAAAAGGCCGAGAAGAAAAAGAAAATGGCCGAGAAGCCCAAGCCGAATCTGTAAGTCGCCGCAGATGAGTCAAGTTTTGTAGCCATGCTCGTCCGAGCGCTGGACTCTGTTAGCCCGCCATCTGATTCACCATCCGCGAGCGGCGGATGAGGTCTGCACCGGACAGAGCACCGACTGCCAATCGGCCCCGCGTTCGGCGGCATGGACGAGCTGGGCCATCTCCCAGGCAGTGACATAGTGATATCGAAACTGAGGATGCTCGGCAGCGGCGCGGGACAGGTCTTCGTGGAAACGGACGGTCGGCTCGCCGAGCAGCGTGTCGATGTTCCCCTCCTTGCAGCCGTGGGTGTGGAGTTTGACGAACAACCATTTCGGTTGACCGGCGACATGAACTCCGGCCTTCAGCCAGAGCGGCAAGCGTTGCCACGACGGCGCGAAGCTGGACAGGATCGCTCCATTTTCAAGGCGTGGGATTACACCGAACTTCCGCCGTGACCAATCGAGTTCCAACGGTCCTTGAATCAGCAGCAGATGCTCGCGCGGGGCGAGCTGTCCGACGCGAGCGCGAACGCCAGCATCATGCGACTTGCGTTGGCCGGGGATGTCGGCCGCGTAGTAGATGCTGTTGATCGTGCGGGTCTGCGTGTCGGTCGGAGCAGAGGGCAACGTGAAGTCGGCATAGCAGCCGGTCTCGCGGAGCACCGTCAGTTCTTGATCGACGCCGCACCAGCGGCCGTCGGGACGGCAGTTGCACAACGCCCAGTTGCCGTGAATGAAGCCGTAGACAATCTCGCCCGTCGCCGGATCACGACGCAGCAAACCGTGCCGATGAAACAGCGTGTCGCGAAACGATTCGAGCTTCTCACGCAACGACTCGGCTGTATCGCCGTCGTGATGCAGGTGGATATCGACGTCACCCCAACCCGCCGCGCACAACTCGGCGAGCCGATCGAGATACTCCGGGTGATACTCGTCCTGAGGGAAGAAGAATGTGTGCTGTGGAGATCGCCCGCCGCTGTCGTGGAAACGGCTGAAGAGACGCGGATACTCGTCGCACCAGCGATCGACGCGAGCGATCGCCGTGTCGTGACTGGCTCCGTAGCAACGCGGCTCGTAGTGGTCGCAAATGGCGATGAAGACATCGAGCGGCTCGATCGGCTCTGCGCGCGAGTGACCCAACGCCGCGCGAACGCGCCGCGCAACGTCACGCCGAGCCGCTTTGTCTTCGAGAGTCGGCCACAGGTAGCTCGGTAGCCAGAGCTGCATGTGCCGCCTGCGGAGCGCGAGCCACACAAGTCCCACCAGCCCGCTGAAGACCAATAGCAGAATCTCAATCAACATTGACCACCTCACGTTCAGGGGTCTGGCATTTCGGAATTTCGAAATTGGCCCCAGCCAATTCCGAAATTCCGAAGTGCCTGACCCCGGCGTCTGCACTTAGCTCACCATCTTTCGCTCCATCCAGGCAAGCTGGATGGGGGCGAATCCCCAGCCAATCGGAGAGCGTGACAAATCGTGTGGCCGCGTCCGTTCCGGCGGTCAGCGATTCAACAGCGATGGTGGCGTGCGGATGATTGTCGTGCAGCAGCACGACGTCGCCCGATTGCGGTTGATAGCCGTTGAGCCAGCCGTGCATCGCGGCGTCATCGGGCATCGCGAAATCTTGAGGGTCGATGTTCCACAGAGCGATCGTCTGATGTTGTCGCCACAAGCCCAGTGCTTTGCCGACGCTCAACGCGCCTTTCGGAGGTCGCATCAGTCGGCAGTCGCGACCGGTGAGGTTTTGAATCAAGCGTCTCGTTTGCGCGACCTCGACCAGGAATCGCGCGGCCGAAGTCCGCGACGGTTCGCTGTGCGTCCAAGTGTGATTGCCGATTTCATGTCCCTCGTCAGCCATGCGACGAATGAGCTTCGGATACCTCAGAGCCTTTTCCCCAATGACAAAGAACGTCCCCTTCGCCCCCGTCGCGGCGAGCACGTCGAGCAGTCGTGGCGTCTGTTCGGGATGCGGGCCATCGTCGAAGGTCAGTGCGAGTTCGATCCCGCTTCCATGCGGAACGTCGGAACGAGATTGATGGCGCGGGCCATGCATCATCAGCCACGACCGCGGGAGCGCGGTGGTGAAGGCTGATTTCAGTAGTTGCCGAAGCACGCTCATTGCGTCTTTCCGAGGCAGTGAAGATTGGAGCCGCGACCGTGAGGGAGAGGTTGTCACTCCTGGAAACAACCGCTCCCTCACGGTCGCGGCTCATTGAGATTTGGACATTCATTAGACATTGGGATTTGGTCATTGGAATTTGGATCTTGCTCATTTGGTGGCGACATCGCCGCCGCGTGTTTGCCTCGAATCAATTGCCGCAGCCGCGTGGTCACACCGAGCTTGTTTGCCGTCGCGCGAGCGAACCGATCGAATGCTCGGCAACCGCGCAGGTAGGTCAGACAAAGTTGTGGACGCAGGCCGGGCGGCACGAGCCAGACGTTGCCGCTGGCGGAGGTCGTCGTTGCAAAGAGTTGTTTGTAATCCGCCGCTCCGCCGCCGAAGTCGAACACGCGCGGCGGGTTGTCCTTCAGCAAGTCTTCGAGCACTTGCAGCAGCAGCACCTGGCCGGGTGAGCGATCGGCGAATTCGCGGGAGTACCCGACCTCTTCATAACTGAAGAGTCCTTGATGCTGTGTCCCGAAGAGGAACGCGGCCGGCTGCTCATCCACGAAGAGCAAGTACGATCGCAAAGATTGCTGCGCGGCGAGGAAGGTGAAGAACCGCAGCTCGGTGGCGTTGTTGTGAATCCGCAGGCCGAGCTGTTCGCTTTGCCAAGTCCGCTGCGAGATCACATGGGCCGTTTCGAGAAACTCGGCGATCTGTCCCGGCTCAGTGATGCGGATCAGCCGCGTCGTGCCGATCTTCTTTTGTTTGCGTTTGAACGTGTTGCGAGTCTTCGACGAGAACTTCGCCCAATAGTCGGAGGGAGTCGGCGGGAACTCGATCTTGAGTCGCTCTTGAATTCCGGTTGGACTGAAGAGTTTGAAGCCCTCGCGAGCGAGCGATTCCGCGGCGGCGAAGAGCGGATCGTTTCGTTCGAGATCTTCGATCAGCAAGAAGGTCGCGTGTTGTTTGCGAGCGAACGTCGCGCACTCGGCAAGCATTCGGCGAGTCAGCCGCTCATCGGCCTGACCGAGTAGCCGATTGCCGACGAGCCGATAGCCGTGCAGTCCGATCCGCGGCCCGAAGCCTCCGGCTTGTCGCATCGTCAGTCGTTTCGCGGCGAGGATGCCGAGCGCGACGATCTCGTTGCCGCGCGACGCTTCGCAAAGGACGACCTCCTCATGCGGTTGAGAAAAGAGATGCTCAGGATGTTGTGCAATGCGCGCATCGGGATCGCGAACGAAGAGTTCGCGCCAGCGCCAGAAGTGCGACGACAAGTGCTGACGGTCGGCCTCTTCGAGCGTGTGAAACGCGAACGACACCGGTGCCGTGTCCGGGAGCGAGTGTTCGGTTTGTCGGAATTGGCGAGCGGTCAGTGTCATTGGCAATCCAAGCTTTGAACTCGGCTCCGCACCGTTTTGTCAATTTCTCAAGTCGTCTTTATTCCTTTGACCAGATTCCTTTGATTCCTAGGGCGAACCTGTGTCTAAGGATTTCGATCAAAGGAATCTGGTCAATGGAATGAAACGAATGAATTCGGGCCTGATTCTTGGTGTCGTGGTCGAATTTGTTCGAAAGAGCGCAACTTCAAAACTGACGCTTCGGGTTACTTATCTGTCGCTGTTTGCCTCAGTGGCCATGCCGGTTCATCTCGTCGGGTTGTTGAGCGGCGGTCATCGTGGCGGAGGCTCCGACGACGAAGCGGCGGAGCGGAGTCAACGTGCCGCTCCAATCGCGCGCGACTTCGGCGTGTGTCGGGCCAAGGTCAAGTTCCTTGTCGCCCCGTCGGCAACTGTCGCGCAGCGTGCGAAACAGCAGCAGCGTGGCGAGTGGCAGTTGGCGAAACTCGGCATCGACGCCGGTCCAAACAGTGCGCAGGTGCCCGCGCAGTTGCGTGTGAAAACGAAACGCGATCGGTCGAGTCCCAGACAACAGCAAACACAAGTCAGCGGCCGAATGTTGCCAAGCCCACGGCAGCAAGTCGCGCAGGAACAAGTGCCGTTCGGGGGCATTCATCACCGAGTCCGCGCGTGTCAGTTGCGACTCGTCGTTGAGCGCGATGTTCAAGCAGTCTTGATACAGCTCGTCCGGGAATCGCGGGCCAGTGCGATCGGTCCCTTGAGGACGGAAGCGGACGAAGTTCGTCGGACCGAGCGCGGCCAATCGCTGTTCGCCAAACTCGACCAGGCTGTGGATCGAAAGGGAGACCTGAGACCACAGCGACTCGAAGCCATTCGGCCAGCGGAGCGTCGTCGAGCTGGTCCACGGTTGGGCTTGAACCTTGACCTCCGCCGCGTGCATGGCGGAATGAACCTGCCCGTGTGGATCGGGCACGCCGCGCAGGTCGAGCACATGCTTGCGAGCCAGTTCGCCGCGCAGGAAGTTGGTGACGGCTCGCCATTGCTTGGCCGGTTTGGTCCCCAACGGCCAGAGCGCTTCGCCACCGACACTGGGCAGAGTCAGTTCGCGCAGACCGCGGACCATCCGTTCGACGAGCACCGTCAGTCCCGCCGTCTCCCCTTCTTCGTCGAGACAGAAAACGCGCAGCCGCTCTTGATCACCAAAGTGCTGCCAATAGAGCGTCAACCATTCCAGCGTCTGACTGAAGGCAGGCTGCGGCGTTTTGCCGAGCAACTCGCCCCAAACCGTCTGAAGCTCGGACAGCGTCGCGAGGTCATTGATCTCCAACACGCACGGGGCGTCGTCGACGACCGTGTCATCGAGAATGGCAAAAGGATTCTGCGTGCCGTCGCTGGAACGCATTCCCAGTTCTTCCAGAGTAAAAAATGTGGCGACCATATTGATTCATACCTCAAGAAAAAAAGCAGTCACTTGGCAAGCGGGACGGGGGGATCAAAGTGAGCGAGTTGCTGGCTCGACTTCGGGCGTCCCCAGACTCCGCCGTCCAGCAGGCTCTGGAGTTTCACACCAGCGTTCCAGAAGCCACTGACGACGTGATTGATCGCCACGGTAACGGTCTCCACGCGGTCGGCCGGCTTTGCTCCCCAAAGTTGTGGGTCGTGTTGTGCGTGGGTGCCGAAGTCGTAGCGGGTCACGCCGCGCGAGTAGCCTTCCTCGAACATTTTGAGTTCGAGCGGCGCGCCGACATTGTGGCACGACGCTCCGCGTCGTGAATCGCGACGCGTCGCGTCGCGCCACACTTCGTCGGAGTCGTTCGCAATCACATACCGTGTCGAGCCAACCGTCGCCGCCACGATGAAACTGATCGGCTCGCCGTCGGCCAGCAGCAGCCAGGCATCGAAGTAGTTCTGCGGAGCGAGCCACTGTTGAATCAGCTCGGCCCAAAAGCCGCGCTCGATCAGCCCGCTGAATCGCGGAGGATTGTCAGCCGCGTTGACTGGCCGACTCCGTTGCTCGATGTGCGCGAATGCCGCCAGCAATTCGGCCGTCTCGAACGGGGACGGCTGGCGGATGTGTTGAACCTCGATCTGATGTTCGCGAGCCAGTTGCTGCTCGTCATTTCGCACGCCGTTTAAGAACTCGCGATCGACAGTCTCGGCTTGGTATTGCTCCCAAGTCGCGGGGAGTTCAGCGATCGCTAACTCGGCCGTGCCGTGTTTCCGCATCGGCATTTCGAGTTCGCCGAGTGCCGACAGGATGCCTCGATGAACCTCATGCGACAGCGGCCATGGACCAAGCTGCAACACGCTCCAGCCAAGCTCCACGAGAAACCAACCCAACGCGCGGCCGACCGCGAACTCGCACGTCTGATCGGCGAGCGCCAACCGCCACGGCTGGAGAGAACCGGCCATCGCATTGACTCGCAGCAGTCCGGCTTTCGGATGCCCAATCGGCAAGACTCCGCAGAGCCGCCGACTCGTCTCCTCGTACACGGCCACGACCTGCATGTCACCAGTCCACGGCGCGTGCGAACCGAGCGTGCGATCCCAAATCGAAAACCACTCCGGCCCAAACAAACGCAGCTCCGGCCGCACGCGATCTCGCAAATCGCGCCAGTCCGAACAAAGCTGTTCGTTGCCATTCAAGCGTTGAAGTTCGCAATGAAACATGAATGATCCTTTTCTCAACACTCAACACATCAGCCGCAGGGCGCTAGCCCCGGTTAGGCTCCTTCATTTCCGAAACTTGTTGCCGTTGAGTCAAGTTTTGTCGCCACACTCGTCCGAGTGATGGAGTTTTGTTGAAGACTCGCTGAAGGCGGATTCTCTGCGGCCTCTCTGAATCTGCGGGGGAACGACTTGGGATCTCCCCACAGATTCAGAGAGGCCGCAGAGAATCTTGTTCGGGACTTTGGTCTGAGGCGCAGCCTCGATGGGCTGGGCTCTTAACCGGGCCTAGCGCCCTGCGGCTGATTTGATGATCCCCCATTTGTTCGCGGCCCATTGGCGGCCGTTCATTCCACTGATCAGCTTCTGTTGTCCCAACCACGTTGCTCCCAACACCAACCCGCCGCCGCTGGTGATCGCGAGCATGTTGCCCCAGCCGGGGACCAACGGCACTCGCGACCAGACAAAGTACGAGTACCCCAACAACGCAACCAACGGCGCGAGTTGCGGTCCCGCCACATCGGTCAGTAACTGACGAGGCGAAAAATCCAATCGCTTCATCGCGTAGGGCAACAGCAGGCCGAACTCCACCAGATACAGCGGAATCGCCGTCCCCCACGCGACTCCGACCAAGCCCACCGAGTGAATCAGTGCGAGACTCAACGCGACATTCGCGACCGCTTCGATCACATAGATCACCGACGGCCGACGAACCTCACCCATGCCGAACAGAATGCTCGTCACGACTTTCATCGGCGTGCCGATCAACTGGCCCGCCAACAGCACCAGCAGAATTGTCTGACTCTGCGGATATGCCTTATGAATCCAAGTCGCCATCAACGTCGGGCCGAAGAAGCTTGCTCCAATAAAGAACGACATAATGAGCAGCCACGCCAATCCCATCGAACGCGCCATAAGATCCCGCAGCTCGTCCTGTTTGCCTTGAGCGTGCAGCTCACCCGCTCGCGGCAGGCAGACTGACGCGATGCACTGCAACGGCTTACTGATATATTGGCATAATCTCTGAGCGACATAATAAGGGACGATCGCTTCCGCCCCCAGCACGCAACCGATGACGATGCTGTCCGTCGATTCGATCAGCTTCGTGGCCAGCACCTCCAGGAACGCGAACGCGCTGAACGAGAAACACTCGCGCAGCGTCTGACGGTTGAGGAACCGAGTTCCGAACCGCAGCGACGGCAACAGTCGCCATGCACACGCCACATAGCCCATGTTCTCCGCCAACGTCGTCGCCAGAAAGATAATCGCCAGGATCAGCAGGCCACTCTCTTTTTGCAGCATCAACAGCGTCAGCCCAAACCGGACACAGCCGCTCGCCAAGACGAACGCACGCTCCAGATCGAACCGTTGTAACCCGATCAACACACCACCGAAGACGCTGCCAATGATCGACACCGCCACGTTCACGCCCAGAATCAGAATCACCCACCGCAACTCCGTGACCGAGACGCCGCAATTCGGCCAGAGCACCGGAACCAGCCACGCCAACACGCCGGCGATCGCCAAAGCCACGCCACTCATCACGAGGTACACCGCGCCGATCACGTTGACCACACGATTGACTTGCTCGGCCTCCCCCTTGGCATGATATGTGGCCACATACTTGCTGATGGTCTGCCCCAACCCCAAGCTCAGCAGGCCAGAGTATCCCGCAACCGCGCTAATTAAGACCCAGGTGCCATACAGCGAATCGCCGATCACGCCCAATACCAGCGGCATCAGAACGAGCGCTAACAGCATCCCCAGCACATGGTCGCTCCATGTGGCGAGTAGATTGATCGTGAATCGCTTGCGAATTCCCATAATTCACTCAGACGTGATGTCAAATCCCAAATACTAACCCGAAGCGTAAGCGAGGCCGGACGCTCCAAGTGGCTCCGCACCGTATGTCAATTTCTCAGATTGTCTTCATTCCTCTGACCAGATTCCTTTGATTCCTGGAGCGAACCTGTGTCTACGGATTGCGATCAAAGAAATCTGGTCAAAGGAATGAGACGAATGAATTCGTGCCATTGTCTTGGTGTCGCGGTCGAATCTGTTTCGAAAGAACGCAACTTCAAAACTGACGCTTCGGGTTACTATGACCTTTCAGATTTTCGTGACGACGACAACGAACACATTGAACGCCAAAAATACCGCCGCACTGCACGTCGCCAGCCGCAGCAAGTGCGGGCGGTCCCACGAGACCAGCAGTCGCCGAGGATGCAGATGCGCGGACGCCAAATTCAGATACGACACCTGCGTCCCCAGCATCAGATAGGTCGAAACGACGTAGGCTCGCGAAAGAGACTGCAGGCCCATCGTCCAACCGACGAGCATCGCGACGACAAACGGAAACAGCCGCGTCAGCTCGGGATGATCGAACTCGTGCCGAGCCGTGCGCAGCCGATACAGCGACAACATCGGGAAGAAGAACGCTCCGAAGAACAACGTCCCTCCGATGATTCCCAGCTCGACATACGCGTGAACGAACGAGTTATGAGCAACCAGCCCGGCCCAGTCGGCATACATCCCTTGCCCAATACCGAACAGCAACCACGGCGATCGCAACGCCGCCAGTCCTTCACGCCAGAGCGTAATTCGCTCGTGACCGGTCCCACCTTCCGAGAATCCCAAACCTGTCTGCCGGCCAACCACCAGCGGCACGGCACACAGGCAGACTAAGCCGACGATGATCGCCGCTTTCTTTCCGTAATGACTCAGCACAATCGCCAGCAGCGAGGCTCCCGCCGCCATCATGCCGCCGCGAGATTTCGTGCAGAGCAATCCGATCACCAACACCACGATCGGCAGCATCGCCCCGAATCGCAGTGGTCCCACCGAACGATCCAGCAAGATCGACGACCAGATCACCGCCGAGAACACGATCAACAACGAGATGTCATTCGGGTCTTGAAAGATGCCGGTCCCGCGCATTCGCGACACGCGATGTAATTCGTTGGCATCGGTGATGCCGTCCACATCCGAGATATGCGTGATGAACTCGAAGTCGATGACGCCGTAATAATCGAGCACGCAGAGCGACACTGTCGCCGTGGCCGTCAACGCGATCACCGTCAGCAGAGTCTTCAGCCGAGAGACCGTGTCTGTCTGCGAAATGATCAGCCCGAACAACAACAGCACTTTGAGAAACTCGATCGCCCCCTCTTTGGCTCCGTGCAGATACATCCGCTGCAAGTGCGAGAGGACGATGGCGATCAAGACTCCGACCACGCACAGCAGCGCCGGTTGCTGTTGCAGGTTGGCCCAGCGGAAATGACGTTGCAGCTCACGAACGCCGCAGACCAACGCTCCGAGAATTAAGCATTCATAGATCGGCAGTACGTCGAGCACCGGGAATAACTCGGCCGGCCGCAGGATCATCGCCGCGCAGCACCCCAGCAGCAGCACGAAGGCAAGCTGTGAAGCGGCGGAACGATTCCAGACCGAGGACATGACGAGATTCCCAGGACACGCGGTGGTTGTGTTGCGGAAACATAGGTCACACAGCATTCGCGGCAGCCGTTTTGAAAAGTCACCCGAAATCCTCGGCCCGGCAAACCGATACGACCGGCACAACCGCCATGCCAGTCGCGATTGCAATCTGGGGTCGGGTGTTCAAATTTCAAAATTGCCGAGGCAATTTTGAAATTTGAA
>JBJXEX010000464.1:0-4411 GCA_046156195.1 Planctomycetaceae bacterium
GTCAAAATTGTATTGATTGACACCACAGAGACGCGACAAAGGACACAGAGGAAGCACGCAAGCCGTCGCGAATTTGAATGGTCGGCTATTGATCGGTCGTGGCACTAGAGATCACTGCTCCCTCACGGTCGCGGCTCCCAAAAGTTCACAGCCTCGGAGCGTGAAAACGAGAGCGTTCACCCGCCCGCTTTCTGTTGAGCTTTCGCCCAACTGTCGCGGAGCGTGACCGAGCGATTGAAGATCGGTCGGCCCGGCTGTGAATCGACGCTGTCCGCGCAGAAGTAACCCAGTCGCTCGAACTGCCACTGGCTTCCCGGTGTTGCTTGCGCGAGGCTCGGTTCGAGCATCGCTTGAGGCACGACCTCCAGTGAGTTCGGGTTGAGTGTCGTCTTCCAATCGACTCCTTCGGGGACATCGTTGGGGTTGGGCTGTCGGCAGAGATGATCGTACAGCCGGACTTCGGTGGGGATCGCGTGCTCGGCCGAGACCCAATGCAGAGTCGCTTTGACCTTGCGACCGTCGGGCGAGTTGCCGCCGCGCGAAGCCGGATCGTAAGTGCAACGCAGTTCAACGATGTTGCCGTTGGCGTCCTTCACGACCTCTTGGCAAGTGATGAAGTAAGCGTAGCGCAGACGGACTTCACGGCCCGGCCCCAATCGGAAGAACTGCTTCGGCGGGTTCTCCATGAAGTCGTCTTGCTCGACATACAACGTGCCGGAGAACGGCACTTGCCGAGTCCCCGCGCTGGCGTCTTCTGGGTTGTTGACCGCCTCCAGCCAATCGACCTGGCCCGCCGGCCAATTCGTGAGCACCACCTTCAACGGCTTGAGCACCGCCATCACTCGCGGGGCACGCTTGTTGAGATCGTCGCGCAGCGCGTCTTCCAGCCATGACATCTCGATCGTGCTGTTGAACCGCGCGACGCCGATCCGTTCACAGAACGCGCGGATCGCTTCGGGCGTGTAGCCTCGGCGGCGCAGGCCGCAGAGCGTCGGCATCCGCGGATCGTCCCAGCCAGCGAGATGATTCCCTTTCACCAATTCCAGCAAGCGGCGTTTGCTCAGCACCGTGTAGGTCAGGTTCAACCGAGCGAACTCGTACTGCCGCGACGGAAAGATGCGGAGCTTTTCCAGACACCAGTCGTACAACCGGCGATGCGTCTCGAACTCCAGCGTGCAGATTGAGTGCGTGACTTGCTCAATCGAGTCGCATTGGCCGTGAGCGTAGTCATACATCGGATAGATGCACCACTTGTCGCCGGTGCGATGATGATGGGCGTGCCGAATCCGATACAGCACCGGGTCGCGCATGATGAGGTGCGTCTCCGCGAGATCGATCTTGGCTCGCAGCACATGTGCCCCGTCGGGGAACTCACCCGCTCGCATCCGGCGGAACAGGTCGAGGTTCTCCGCGACCGAGCGATTGCGGAAAGGGCTTTCGATTCCGGCGACGGTCGCGGTGCCGCGTTGCTTCGCGACCTCGTCGGCGGATTGGCTATCGACGTAAGCGAGGCCCTCTTGAATCAGTTGCTCGGCCCATTGGTAAAGCTGCTCGAAGTAATCCGAGGCGTAATACAAGCCGTCCCATTGGAACCCGACCCAGCGGACGTCGGCCTGGATGGAATCGACGTATTCGGTCTCTTCGGTGGTCGGATTGGTGTCGTCGAATCGCAGGTTGCAACGGCCGCCGTACTTCTTGGCGAGTCCGAAATTCAAGCAGATCGACTTGGCATGTCCGATGTGCAAATAGCCGTTGGGTTCGGGCGGAAACCGCGTCTGCACGACTCGCCCGCCGTAGCGGTTGGTGCGGAGGTCTTCCTCGACAATCTGCTCGATGAAATTCAGCGAGCGTTCCGGCGTAGCGGAACTGTCGGTAGCGGCGGGATCGGACTGAGACATCGACAAGACTTTCTTTTGAAAGATGCGGAGGACGGGTTGGCGTCAGTGCGATGCCACGCGCCTTATGAGCCGATGGCGCTAGCCACGGGCCTCGGTGAGTGAGTGACGTTTGACGGTGAATCGCCCGACGCTAGCGCGTGTTTGTACTTCCTGCTCCGGCCTCGGTGAGTGACGGTTGACGGTGAATCGCCCGACGCTAGCGCGTTCGGCTCACAAACCGAGACGAGCAACTCGGTCGGAAAGTAGCAACTGCTGAAAAGCGTTGCCAGCAGCGTTCGGATGGGACACTCCCGCTGGCAACGATCTGCTTGGCGGTTTACAAACCGCCCCCAATCGCCGAGCGATCATCCGACCAGAGAACCCCCGGCATGTCTGCCGAATCGTTGAATCCGATCTCACCGCCTGACCTGCTGGCCGGCGGTGGCGCGCCCGCGACACCACCGTCGGTCGGATCGCAGATGCGCGTGGACCCTCAACAGGCGGTCGTTCCGCAGTCTTCCGCCAAAGAAATTCGCCCGCTGTGGGTGACTTGGTTCGCTCATCCGTTCGCAAATTGGTTTTGGTTTTATGTGGGGTTCGTCGCCGCGCTGTCTGGCTCGAACATGAAATATCCGGGGTCGGGGGTGGTGGTCATCATCGGCTGGCTGACCGGGCATCTCGTCAACGTGAAGCATCCGTGGGGCGAGATCAAACTGCTGCTGGCCTCGGCGGGGATCGGCTATATCTGCGATGGGTGCATCACGCTGATGGGCGTTTTGAAGTTCCATGACCCGCCCTACTGGGGTTGGCCGATTCCGCTATGGATGGTGATGATGTGGCCGAACTTCGCCGCCACGCTGAACAGTTCGATGAAGTGGCTCCGCGGCCGATACCGCATGGGAGCACTCATGGGCGCGATTGCCGGGCCGTTCTCCTACTACGGCGGAGTGAAATGGCGATCGGTCGATATCGGTCCCGAGTGGTCCTTCTGGGGTGCCATGTTCGTGATCGGCATCGAATGGGCGCTCGCCATGCCCTTGCTGCTGTGGCTGTCGGAGCGATGGGTGCCGGGACCAGAAGGAACGGGCAATGGAAAATGAGAAATGGCAGATGTGATCTGCCATTTGCCATCTGCCATCCCTCAGCGGAACCTGCCATGCCCAATCCCCAATCCGACACGTCCGCCAACCGTCTGATGTCGATCGACGCCTATCGCGGCTTCGTGATGCTGGCGATGGCCGCCAGTGGGTTTGGGTTCTCGGTTCTGGCGAAGCCGGAAAATATGCAGAAGATCGCCGAGTCGGGCGTCCCGATTCCGACGTGGCTGTTGCGGATGCTGGCCTATCAATTCGATCACGTCGCTTGGACCGGCTGCGGCTTCTGGGATTTGATCCAGCCGAGCTTCATGTTTCTGGTCGGCGTGGCGGTTCCGTTTTCGTACTCGCGTCGTGCGAGCGAAGGTCAATCGCCGACCGCTCAGTTTGGGCATGTGCTGTGGCGATCGTTCGTGTTGGTCGCGCTGGGCGTATTCCTGTCGTCCAATGGCTCGCCGCAGACGAATTTCACGTTCGTGAATGTGCTCTCGCAGATCGGGCTGGGATATCCCGTGTTGTACTTGCTGCGAGATCGCTCGTTGCGAGCACAGTTCGCGGCGACGGCGATCATCCTGGTCGGTTACTGGGCGTGGTTCGCGAACTACTCGATTCCTCCCGCGCAGTTCGCGGACGTCCAAGCGGCGATCACCGAACGGCATCCCAAGCTGCTCAAGCCGCACGCACAACCGGAACTCGAATGGACGCAGTTTCGTGGCTTTGGAGCACACTGGAACAAACACGTCAACGCGGCAGCGGACGTGGATCGCAAACTGCTGAATCAATTGCCGCGCGAGGGAGAGCCGTTCCGAGGTCAGAAGTTTTGGGTCAATGAGGGTGGCTACCAGACGCTCAATTTTATTCCCTCGCTGGCCACGATGCTGCTGGGTCTGATGGCTGGCGTGGTGCTCCGTTCGACTCAAGCCGATGGCGCGAAAGTGAGCTGGCTGCTGAAGGCGGGAGTAATCTGCTTCGGCGTGTCGATGGCGCTGGACACTTCGATCTGGCCGGTGGCGATTCCGAATTGCGATTGGCATCTCGCGCCGATTGTGAAGCGGATCTGGTCGCCGGGCTGGGCGGTGTTCAGCTCCGGCTGGACGTTCTGGATGCTGGCGGCGTTCTATTGGGTGATCGACATTCGCAAGTGGCGAGCGTGGTCGTGGCCGCTGATGATCGTCGGCATGAACTCGATCGCGATGTATGTGATGGCTCAGTTGATGAAGCCCTGGATCGGTTCATCCCTGAAGACGCATCTGACGACGCTCGATGCTTTGTTGGGATGGAAGTCAGGCATCACCGAAACGCTGTTCGGTGACAATCCGTTCGCGACCCCACTTGGTCATGCCGCTCGGTTGCTTGGTTTGTGGCTGAGCTGCGTCTGGCTGTATCGCCGGAAAATCTTCGTGCGGGTGGGAGCGGTTGCTGCGTCTAAAACCGGGGTGC